>PITV01000129.1 GCA_017577285.1 Clostridiales bacterium | reverse complement strand
GTTGAAGCTACCGGTGTACTGGGCCATATCACAGCCTGTTTCGGAGAAAAAGGCGTTAGTATCCGTAATATCATTCAGCGTGATGCCGGAGATGACGGACGTGTCCCCATCGTGATCATTACGCATACAGCAAGCGAGAAAGCTGTAAAGAGAGCGCTGGATTCACTGGACAAGTCTCTTGCACAGCTCATTTCGCTGATCCGTGTGGAGGGATGATATGAAGCTGATGAAACGCATTCGTGATATAAATCGGGGCTCGCTTATAGCCCTGATCGTTTCCGGATGCGTTTTTATCATATGTGTCATATTGATCCTCGCGTTAAAAGCGTGCCCGTCATCATCACCTGTGTTGTCAGATATGGATACTCCCGCTGCTGTAAAGCCAACAGAAACTTTACGTATCATTTACACTGAAGCAACTGTTGTGCCATATACGGAAACAATTCAGAACCAGAATATGAATTGATCGATAAGGAGCGAAAAAATGAAAGAATTTGAAATGGCAAAACGGTTCATCGAATTCGCGAAGGCATCTCCCAGTCCGTTCCACGCTATCGATAATATCAGGAACGAACTGTCGGGGAAAGGTTTTATCGAACTTTTTGAAACAAGCGAATGGAATATCAAACCTGCAGGAAGATATTTTGTTACCCGCAATAATTCTTCTGTGATCGCCTTTACGATCCCGGCGGATGGTTTTTCTTCTTTCCAGATCATTGCTTCTCACAGCGACTCTCCGTGCTTTAAGCTGAAGCCTGTCTTTGAGGATAAGGCTGTTGGAAATGCATACCTGCGGCTCAATGTGGAACGTTACGGCGGAATGATCATGTCCACATGGCTTGACAGGCCTTTGTCCGTTGCAGGAAGGATCATTTACAGAAACGGCAATGAACTTGTAGAGAAAAATGTTTATATAGACAGGGATTGTATGTTGATCCCCAATATGCCGATCCATTTCAATCGTGAAGTGAATACGGGTTATAACTTCAATCCGCAGGTAGATCTTCTTCCGCTTTACGGTTACGGTGAAGACTCCGGCAAGCTGTACAAGGAGATCGCTGATGTGTGCGGTATCGATGCCGAAAATATCGTAGACGCGGATCTTTTCCTTTGCAGCCGTTTGCCCGGGACTATATGGGGAGCAGAGAATCAGTTCTTCTCTGCCGGACACATTGATGATCTTGAATGTGCCTGGGTGTCTCTGAAAGCGTTCCTGAACGCAGATATAGATAATCATCACTGCAATATGTATTGCGTATTTGATAATGAAGAAGTGGGAAGCAACAGCAAGCAGGGAGCGGATTCTGATTTCCTTGCCAACACAGTTACGAGGATCTCGGCAGCCCTTGGAAAGTCATCTGATGATATGTGCAGGTGCATTTCCTCCAGCTTCATGGTGTCCGCCGATAATGCCCATGCTGTACATCCGAATCATCCGGAAAAATTTGATGCACAGAACAGGACTTATATGAATAAAGGCATTGTTATCAAGCATAATTCCGCGCAGAAATATACGACGGATGCTGTTGCTTCAGCCGTATTTGCTGATATATGCAAAAAGGCGGATGTGCCTGTTCAGCATTTTTCCAACCGCTCTGATCTGGCCGGGGGAAGCACGCTTGGCAATATAGCCAATACACATGTTTCCATGAACACTGTGGATATTGGTCTGCCGCAGCTGGCGATGCACTCCAGCTATGAAACCGCCGGCACAATGGATATCGTTTATGCTGTCACAGGTCTTACAGCTTTCTATAACAGTGAGATCGTATTCAAAAACGGGAAAAGCATCGTGATCGAATAAAAAAGAATTGCTGGAGGCACTTATGAACATAGAAACAAAATGCCTGCGGGCCGGATATGATCCCAAGAGCGGTGAACCGCGACAGATCCCGATCGTACAGAGCACTACATACAAGTACGAGACAGGTGAAGCAATGGGCCGCCTCTTCGATATGAAGGATGAAGGGTATTATTACAGCCGCATTGCAAATCCGACAACGGATATGGTGGCGGCAAAGATATGCGCGCTCGAAGGCGGCAGCATGGCAATGCTCACATCATCCGGTCAGGCTGCGAATTTCTATGCTGTGTTCAATATTGCCTCCTGCGGCGATCATGTGGTTGCGTGCTCAGCAATATACGGAGGTACATATAATCTGTTTTCCGTGACAATGAAACGGATGGGCGTGGAATTCACGTTTGTTTCTCCCGATTGCACAGACGAAGAACTGAACGCGGCCTTCAAGCCGAATACGAAGGCTGTATTTGGCGAAACGATATCGAATCCTGCTCTCTGCGTTCTTGATATCGAGCGTTTCGCGGCAGCGGCGCATGCGCACGGTGTACCGCTGATCGTTGATAACACGTTTGCAACCCCCATTCATTGCAGACCTTTCGAATGGGGAGCAGATATAGTTACTCATTCCACGACAAAGTATATGGATGGTCATGCAGGCACGCTCGGCGGATGTATTGTGGATTCCGGAAAGTTCGACTGGACACAGAACAGGAAGCGGTTTGCCTGCCTTTGTGAGCCCGATGAAAGTTATCACGGCATTGTATATACCGAGAAATTCGGGATCGGCGGAGCCTATATCAACAAAGCCATCGCTCAGCTCATGCGAGATTTCGGTTCCGTTCAGAGCCCGGTCAATGCATATATGCTGAATCTCGGTCTTGAGAGCCTTCATGTGCGCGTAGCGCGTCACTGCGAGAACGCTATGCGCATAGCGGAATTCCTGTCGAAGGATGACCGTATCGCCTGGGTCAATTACTGCGGTTTGAAGGATAATAAATATTACGCGCTGGCGCAGAAATATATGCCCGATGGAAGCTGCGGCGTTATCAGTTTCGGCGTTAAAGGCGGCCGCAAAGCTGCGGAAAAGTTTATGAGCAGGCTGAAGATCGCCTCCATCGAGACCCATGTGGCGGATTCTATCACCTGCTGTCTCCACCCGGCCAGCACGACCCACCGCCAGATGAGCGATGCGGAACTGGTCGCCGCTGGTGTTTCTCCCGATCTTATCCGCCTGTCATGCGGCCTTGAGAACATTGATGATCTTCTTGAAGATATCGATCAAGCACTCGGCTGAATCTGTACAGCCCCATTATTCTTTTTGTCAGGAGCATGATATATGCCTATCAGGATACCGAATGAACTTCCTGCCTATAAAACGCTGACGGGTGAGAATATATTTGTAATGAATGAAAGGCGTGCGTCCACCCAGGACATACGTCCTCTTCAGATCGCCATCCTGAACCTGATGCCAAAGAAGATAGAGACGGAAACGCAGCTGCTCAGGCTGCTTGGAAACACAGCACTGCAGGTGGAGGTGGAGCTTCTTCACACCGCTTCCCATAAAAGCAAAAACGCGTCCCAGGAGCATCTGCTCACTTTCTATAAGGAATTTGATGACATTAAAGACCGGTATTTTGACGGCATGATCATCACAGGCGCGCCTGTTGAACAGATGGAATTCGAAGATGTGGAATACTGGAATGAACTGTGCACAATAATGGAATGGACAAAAACCCATGTTCACAGCACATTTCACATCTGCTGGGGGGCTCAGGCGGGATTGTATTATCACTTCGGAATCAGGAAATACCCGCTTGAGAACAAATTATTCGGCGTATTTGAACATCGTGTGGAACGTAAAAGCAGTATTCTTTTCCGGGGCTTTGATGATGTATTCATGGTGCCTCATTCGAGGTATACCACTGTCAGAAGAGAAGATGTTGAAAACTGCAAGGAACTGAAGATACTTGCTTCTTCGAATAAAGCCGGCCTTTACGCTATATCCACACAGAACGGTAAACAGATATTCATTACCGGACATTCTGAATATGATGCTGATACATTGAAAAACGAGTATGTAAGAGATCATAATGCAGGAGTGATGACTGCGTTGCCGGAACATTATTTCAGAAATGATGATGATACACAGCCTCCCATCGTTTCATGGCGCTCTCATGCGAATCTGATTTACTCCAACTGGCTGAATTACTTTGTTTATCAGACGACACCTTATGAACTGAACAGGATCGGAAAGGAAAGAGAGGATAACGAAAATGAAGATCAGTAAGATCCTCGAATCAAAAAAACTGACGCTTTCCTTTGAGGTATTTCCGCCCAAAACTGATGCTTCATTTGACAGTGTGAATAAGGCTACGGAAGAGATCGCGGAATTGAGACCTGATTTTATCAGCGTTACATATGGCGCCGGGGGAGGAACAAGCAAGTATACGCTGAAAATCGCGGAAAATATCGAAAAAAGATACCATATTCCTGTTTTGACTCATGTCACTTGTGTATCATCTTCAAAAGAAACTGTTCACAACTATGTGGAAAGTCTGAAACAGGCAGGAATAGAAAACATTATGGCGCTCAGGGGAGACCTGATGCCCGGCAAAGAGAACGAAGACCGCAGCCACTGGGATTATTCCCATGCGGTCGATCTGATACGTGAACTGAAGGAGAGCGGAAGCAGCTTTACCATTGGCGGGGCATGCTATCCGGAAATCCATCCTGAAAGTGCCAATCAGAAAGAAGATATCCTTTATCTGAAAGAGAAAGCGGATGCTGGATGCGATTTTCTGACAACACAGATGTTCTTTGACAATCACCTGCTTTACAATTTTCTTTTCAAGATCAGGGAAGCGGGAATAACGATACCGGTCATTCCCGGGATCATGCCCATTACGAATGCGAACCAGATCGAGCGGGCCATTAAACTTTCCGGGTCACATATGCCTCAGCGTTTTCTGACGCTTCTCGACCGTTTCGGAAACGATCCTGCTGCCATGAAGCAGGCCGGGATCGCGTATGCTACAGATCAGATCATCGATCTGTATGCCAACGGAATCAGAAATGTTCATGTATATACGATGAACAAGCCGGATGTGGCGGCGAAGATCAAGGATAATCTTTCAGATATCCTGAAAGTTGATAATGATTGACAATAGAAACAAAGCAGCTAAACCGGATCAGAACAGTATCGCGGATCATGCAAACGCAGGCAGTGCTGATCCGGTTTTCAATTCAGTCTATACGTATCAAATGTGTGTCATGTTACGAAAATGACAGGGGAGAATAGAATGACATTTAAAGAACGCATTGAATCCGGCGTGTTTACATTCTTCGACGGTGCAATGGGCACAATGCTTCAGAAAGAAGGATTGAAAGCCGGAGAAGCATCTGAAACATGGAATACAGCACATCCTGATACTGTCAGAATGATCCATAAGCTTTATCTGGAGGCCGGCTGCAATGTTGTGACGGCGAATACATTCGGCTGCAATCCTTTGAAATATGATGCTGTAAAGATGGATGAACTCATCAGGGCTGCCTTTGAGAATGCAAGATCAGTGATAAATGAACAAAAAGATCCATCGGAAAAGTACATAGCGCTGGATATCGGGCCTTTAGGCAAATTATTAAAACCTCTTGGTGATATTTTATTCGAAGAAGCGGTAGTATATTTCTCATCCATCGTAAAGACCGGCGTGAAATACGGCGCGGATCTGATACTGATAGAAACGATGACAGACCTGTACGAAACAAAGGCGGCATTGCTCGCGGCAAAGGAATCATGCAGTCTTCCGGTAATTGTTTCTAATGCCTATGAGGAAAACGGACGGCTGATGACCGGAGCCATTCCTGAAGCAGTCATTGCGACACTTGAAGGACTTCATGCGGATGCTATCGGTGTAAATTGCTCGTTCGGTCCGGAAAAACTGAAGCCGGTCATTGAGAAGTATCTTGAACTGTCTTCTGTTCCCGTTATCGTACAGCCTAATGCCGGTATGCCGGAAGAACGTGATGGAAAAGCATATTATTCCATGAAGGAAAGCGAATATGCCGGATTTATGCAGGAGTTCGCCGAAAAAGGCGCGACGCTTCTTGGCGGCTGCTGCGGAACAGAACCGGGACATATTGGCGAAATGATAAAAGCCTGCAGAAGCATATGCCCGGGAAGAAGGAATACTGTAAAGAAACCTGTCATATCATCTGCTTCGCAAGTGATATATCCTGTTATGGATCAGCCTCTCCTTATCGGCGAGAGGATCAACCCGACTGGAAAAAAACGCATGAAAGAAGCACTACGAAGCAATGATTTTTCGTATATCCTTTCAATGGCGATCGAACAGCAGGAAGCCGGAGCACATGTCCTTGATGTGAACGCGGGGATCCCTGACATTGATGAAACCGAAATGCTTCCGCAGATCGTGAGCGAAGTTCAGGCAGTGTGTTCATTGCCTTTGCAAATCGATTCAGGCAATACAGACGCATTGGAAAAAGCACTGCGGGTATATAATGGAAAAGCACTTGTGAACTCTGTAAACGGCACATCGGCAAGTATGGAGGGTGTGTTCCCGCTGATCAGAAAATACGGCGGGATGCTTATTGCCCTGACCCTGGATGAAAACGGCATTCCGGGCACTGTACAGGGAAGAGTCGACATCGCTCTGAAGATCACAGCTGAAGCGGAAAAATACGGGATCAGCAAAAATGATCTTGTTTTTGACCCGCTGACAATGGCTGTCAGCGCCGGTCAGAACGCGGCAAAAGTCACCCTCGATACGGTCCGGAAGCTTCATGAAATGGGCTTCTACACAAGTCTCGGCATATCCAATGTTTCTTTCGGTCTGCCAGGCAGGGAAAACATAAATGCCGCATTCTTTATCTCTGCCGTACAGAAAGGACTTACTTTCGGTATCGTTAATCCCTGCTCTGACAGGATGATGGAAGCATACCGTATGGCATGTCTTTTGGGCGGAAATGATGATAACTGCATAGGATATATTC
>PITV01000128.1 GCA_017577285.1 Clostridiales bacterium | reverse complement strand
ATACAGGGGAAAATCTCGGATTCGGACCAGTCCGACTTCCAGAAACAGATATGCATACGAGCGCGATGTGGTGGACTCTGGATGATGATATTGCTTTGCAGTACACAAAGGATGATCTTCAGGGAGGCATGCTCGGTATCGCCAATCTGCTTCGCATCCTTCTGCCTTTCAGCCTGATGTGTTCATCCGGCGATATCGCGGTACATTATCAGGTAAAGTGTCCTTTCACTGAAAAACCGACGATCATCATATATGACAATGTGCCTGGCGGCATCGGACTTGCCGAAAAGGCATATCGGATGAGAGATGTACTGCTGATACAGGCGCTCCAGGCTTTGAATGACTGCTCATGCAAAGAGGGCTGCCCATCCTGTGTCGGACCGGTCTCTATTATCGGTGAAAACGGCAAACGGATCGCCCGGGAGATACTGACAAGAATGACAGAGCCGGGCAGGGAGGAAACAGATGCCGAGTCTTGAAGGATATAAAAGATCACTGGACTATTCCTACGCTCCGGGTCTTTTTCCGTGTATGGAAGCCGTAACTAAAAGACCGGAATGGGTGAGACGCGTACTTGTTTCATCATCTGCATCCGGTGAAGGAATAGAAAAACTGCTGAGGATCTGCGAAGAGAAACGGATCCGTGTGGAGCAGGCAGATAAAGCGCTTGTACGTATATCAGGAAAAGAAAACTGTTTTGCGGCTGCTGTGTTTGCGAAGAATCAAGGTATCCTGCAGTCCGGGAGACATGTGGTGCTTCACAATATATCGGATGCGGGCAATCTCGGAACGATCCTGCGTACCGCACTCGGGTTCGGTTATAAGGATATAGCGATTATCAGGCCTGCAGCAGATTGCTTTGATCCGCATACTGTACGGGCAAGCATGGGGGCCATCTTTTCTCTGAGGATCAGAGAATATGATGATTTTGAAAGTTACCGGGCGGATTTCCCCCTGCAGAATCTCTATCCGTTCATGCTGCAGGGCAGCGTTCCGCTCGATGATGCCGTAAAAAACAAGAAGATACCATATTCCATCATAATGGGTAACGAAGGTTCCGGTCTGCCGCCGTCATTTGCCCGGATAGGTACACCGGTCCGCATCAGGCAAAGCGATGAGATCGATTCATTGAATCTCTCTGTCGCAGCAGCAGTCGGAATGTATGAGTTTTCAAAGGATTGAGGTGACATCCATGGATAATGAAACCATAAGAAATGAATTGACAACGGCACTGAATGAGATCATAGAAGCCGGAAAACTTGAAGCGGGAAGCAGCATCGTGATCGGCTGCTCCACAAGTGAAGTGAGCGGAGGACGTATCGGAAAGGCAAGTGTGCCGGAACTGGGCCCTGTCATTGCGGGAACTGTTATTGAACTGTGCCGCGCTAAAGGGATCGTTCCTGTTTTTCAGTGCTGTGAACATCTGAACCGAGCGCTCGTTATGGAAAAGAGTGAGGCGATGCGCAGAGGATATACCCGTGTATGCGCTGTGCCGAGAGCGAAAGCCGGTGGAAGCTGCGGCACTGCGGCATGGAAACTGCTGAATGAGCCTTGCCTTGTGATGAGTGTACAGGCGGATGCCGGGATCGATATCGGTGATACGCTGATCGGTATGCATCTGCGGCCTGTGGCTGTCCCGTTCAGAGGAAGTATTGACAGGATCGGCAATGCCCATCTTGTGATGGCATATACAAGGCTTCCGTATATCGGCGGCGAGAGAGCTAAGTATACAGAAGAGGACTGAGTTGAACAGTTTTTCTGTTTTCAATTTTTCTCTTGCAATTTGTAATGAATGATGATAAACTAAATTTGTCGCTGAAAAGCGAATAATTCAAGGAGGAAAAAGAAATGGCATACAAGATCACTGATGCTTGCATTAGCTGCGGTGCCTGCGCTGCCGATTGCCCCGTGCAGGCGATCGCTGAGGGCGACGGAAAGTATGAAATCGATCCTGAGAAGTGCATCGAATGCGGCGCTTGCGCTGATAATTGCCCCGTGGGTGCTCCCGAACAGGAATAATTCCTGATCAGGAAATGAGCGCCGGATGAACTCCGGCGCTTTTTGCTTGACAAAAAAAAGAATATGTCTTATGATACCCCTGCGTTGAACGGGTGAGTACCGCAGTTGTTATGCAGCAAGCGATCCGGGAGAGTGGAAGCCGGAAGCAAAGCGCGCGGGAATATGGCCCTGGAGCATGTGGCGGTGAGTGTTCTGCATAAGCCGTTGCCGGGTAAGCCCGTTACAGCAAATGAGGTCCCTGTTCATCAGGGATAAATCAGGGTGGTACAGCGGTGAATGATCGCCCCTGCTTTTGCAGGACGGTCTTATTTTTTTATCGGAGGTAGATATTATGTGTGAGGAAAAGAAAAAGTATTACATTACGACCCCTATTTATTATCCCAGCGGAAACATGCATATCGGTCACACTTATACCACTGTTGCGGCCGATACGATGACCAGATATAAGAAGATGCAGGGCTATGATGCCTATTTTCTTACAGGAACTGACGAGCACGGCCAGAAGATCGAACGGAAAGCTGTCGAAAAAGGCGTGACTCCGAAGGAATATGTGGATGAGATCGTCGCGAACACGAAGGAACTGTGGAAACTGATGGAAGTGGAATATGATGATTTCATCCGTACCACTGATGAACGTCATGAAAAAGTGGTTCAGAAGATATTCCGTCAGTTCTATGAACAGGGCGATATCTACAAATCTAATTATGAGGGCCTGTACTGCACTCCCTGCGAAAGTTTCTGGACTCCCACTCAGGTGGTGGAGAAGGACGGCGTAAAATGCTGCCCGGATTGTGGACGTCCTGTCGAGCCTATGCACGAGGAAAGCTATTTCTTCCGCATGAGCAAATATCAGGACTGGCTGATCGACTATATCCAGACTCATCCCGATTTTATTCAGCCTGTTTCCCGTGCCAATGAAATGATCAACAACTTCCTGAAGCCGGGTCTGCAGGATCTGTGCGTCAGCCGCACCAGCTTCAAATGGGGCGTTCCTGTTGATTTTGATCCGAAGCATGTTGTATATGTATGGATCGATGCTTTGAGCAACTATATCACCGCATTGGGATACAAGAGCGAAGATGATACTCTGTTCCGCAAGTACTGGCCTGCCAATGTTCATCTGGTTGGCAAGGAGATCGTGCGTTTCCATACGATTTACTGGCCCATCATGCTTCATGCTCTCGGTCTTGAACTGCCTGAGCAGGTGTTTGCTCATGGATGGCTTCTGTTCGGCGGAGACAAGATGAGCAAATCCAAGGGCAATGTACAGTATGCGCAGCCCATCGTTGCCCGTTACGGCGCGGACGCACTGCGTTATTACCTGCTTCGCGAAATGCCCTTCGGCGCGGATGGCAACTATACAGATGAGGCGTTCCTGACCCGGTACAATGCTGATCTTGCCAATGACCTGGGCAATCTGGTAAGCCGTACTGTGGCAATGATCGAAAAGTACTTCGATGGAGTGCTGCCGTCCTGGAGTGCTGAAGGTGCAGATGCGGAGGTGGATGCTCCTCTTCGTGAACACTGCTCGCAGCTGCCCGGACTGGTGGATGCGCAGATGGAAAAACTGCAGTTCAGTCAGGCACTGACAGAGATCTGGAAAGTGATAGGCGAATGCAACAAGTATATCGATATCACTCAGCCATGGGTGCTTGGCAAGGATGAGAGCAGGAAGCCGCGTCTTGCCAATGTGCTTCTGAACCTCGCGGAGAGCGTACGCTTTGTTTCTGTATTGATCCGTCCGTTTATGCCTGTAACGCCGGACAAGATATATGAACAGCTGGGTATTAAGGAATATACAGATATCCTGACCTATGAATCACTCGATTCTTTCGGACGTCTTCCCGCAGGAGCAAAGGTATGCAAGGGTGAAGCTCTCTTCCAGCGTCTGGACATCAAGAAGGAACTTGCGGCTTTGAATCCCGCTCCCGCTGAAGAAAAGAAGAAACCGGCGAAACAGGAAAAAGCGCAGCCCAAGCAGCAACCGAAAGAAAAGAAACCGGTCGAGATCCCTGAAGGATGCATCGGGTTTGGTGATTTTGAAAAGATAAAGATGCGCGTAGCCAATGTCATTGCCTGCGAGCGGGTGGAGAAGAGCGAAAAACTCCTGAAATTCAGGCTTGATCTTGGAACGGAGCAGCGGACAGTGCTGAGCGGTATTGCAAAGTACTATAACCCCGAAGAACTTGTAGGGAAGAGCCTGATCCTGCTTGCGAACCTTGCCCCCCGCAAGATCATGGGCATCGAAAGCCAGGGAATGCTGCTTTCAGCTGTTGAAGAGAAAGAGGACGGCAGCGAGTTCCTGCGTTTGCTGACAGTCGACGGCAGCACTTTCAAGGCTGGCGCCGAGATCGGCTGATCCTGATCTGACAATTCTGAAAAGTACGGGAAGGGGAGACCCTTCCCGGCTTTTGTAAGTTTGATCTGAGCAGCTTATTGTATTTATACCGTTTATATTTTCGTAACATTTTGACACAGTGTATACAGAATGATATAATGATGCTGCAGTAGATTGCAGGTACCATACGGGCCTGACAACTGCAGGAAACCGGCATTATTCGTCAGGTATCAATTGAACTTGAACGGAGGAAAAATCATGAAAAACAAGGAAAACAGGAAATTCACCGCCCGTTATCTGTGCATGCTTGCACTGTTCGTGGCAATCGAGATCGTAATGAAATTATGCGGCCTCGGCTCACTCAGGATCACGCCTTTTCTGGTAATGAGTTTTCTGACGATACCGATCGCTGTCGGAGCCATATATCTCGGTCCGGTCGCCGGACTTATCCTCGGCGGCGTCTTTGGATTGCTGAGCCTGTGGGATGCCATGACAGGTCAAAGCGGAATGACGGTGTGGTTCTTCAATGCTGATCCATTCAATACAATTCTGTTGTGTGTTGGAATGCGCATGCTGATGGGCTGGATCACCGGACTCATTTTCATGGGGTTGAAGAAAATAGATAAAACGAAGACGATCAGCTACTTTGTCAGTGCGCTTTCTGCGCCTTTACTTAATACACTGTTTTTCATGGGATATATTATCCTTGTATTCTATAATACCGAGTATATACAGAACCTTGTAGCTGAAAAAAGCATCGCGAATCCGGTCATGTTTGTTGTTGTACTGGTTGGCGTGCAGGGGTTGATCGAAGCAGGCGCCGGCTGTCTGATCGGCGGTGCTGTTTCAAAGATCCTCAGCAAGATCAAAGGAGTCAAGGCATGATTTTCACGATGGATGTTGGCAATACCAACATAAAGATGGCGCTTTTTGACGGTGAAGAAATGGTGGGGTACTGGCGTTTGTCAACGACCCGCAAGTATACAAGCGACGAAATGGGCTCCACATTGATGAACCTTTTCTCTATGAAAGGTTTTAAAGTGAGCGATGTGGACGGTGTAATGCTTTCTTCCGTTGTACCAACCGTCAATTTCACAGTAGAACACATGTTCAGAGATTATTTCGGCATTGAACCGATGTATGTGGCACCCGGTATCAAGACCGGCGTGGATATCAAGTACGAGAATCCGCGCGAGCTGGGAAGCGACCGTATCTGCAATGCTGTTGCTGCAGCCAATATTTACGGCGGTCCTTGCGTGTATATCGATTTCGGCACAGCCACCACATTCGGAGTACTTGATGAGAAGAACACTTTTCTCGGCGGTGCGATTTGCCCCGGCCTGAAGCTGACAAGCGAAGCACTTGTTTCCGGGACAGCAAAACTGCCGCATATTGAACTGATCAAGCCTGAGCATGCGATCGGCAAAACAACAGTTGCAAACCTGCAAAGCGGTTTGATTTTCGGTTATGTCGGTCTTGTGGAATATCTCGCAAAGAAGCTGAAAGCAGAGATGGGACATCCCGACGCGAAAGTGATCGCGACTGGTGGTACCGCGAAACTGATCGCTTCTGAGACAGATTGTATTGATGTGATCGACGGTCTGCTGACGCTGAAGGGATTAAGGCTGATCTGGGAAAAGAATCATTAAGGTTTCATATTTGGAGGACAGAATGGAAAAGATCACGATGGGTTTCCTGGGCTGCGGAAATATCGGCTGCGGTGTATGGAATCTTCTTGAAAATTTCAAAGAAGAACTTGCGCATCGGTATAATGTGGAGATATTTGTCAAGAAGGTGCTGGTGCGCAGCCTTTCAAAGGCGAGAGGAGCAAATGTTCCCGCGGATGTTCTGACAACAGATGTCGCGGATGTGACAGATGATCCTGATATCACACTGATCGCTGAGTTTATGGGCGGTGAGGAGCCTGCGACTGCATACATGATCCGTTCTATGGAGCATGGCAAGACTGTGGTTACCGCCAATAAAATGGCAGTGGCTCTCAACTGGCATCTGCTGCAGGCAAGCGCTGAAAAGAATAAAGTGGGTCTCTATTATGAGGCAAGCGTATGCGGCGCGATCCCCATTATTCGCACTGTGACAGATTCGCTCCAGGCGAACCGCATCCAGAGCATGATGGGCATCGTGAACGGAACTACCAACTATATTCTTACCCGTATGAGCCAGAAAGGCGAGGATTATGCCGCGGTCCTCGCAGATGCTCAGAAACTCGGCCTTGCTGAGCCGGATCCCACCAGTGATGTTGAAGGATATGACGCCGCTTACAAGATTTCCATCCTGTCTTCTCTTGCTTTCCATGCAAGGATCCCTTACCGCTATATACACCGTGAGGGCATCAGCGGTATCAATCCTGTGGATATTGCTTACGGAAAAGAACTCGGTTATACATTGAAACTGCTGGCGATTGCAAAGCGCGATGAAAACATGATCGATGCCCGCGTTCATCC
>PITV01000012.1 GCA_017577285.1 Clostridiales bacterium | reverse complement strand
GTTTTACCGCTCGTATCTATCTTAATTGTATTGAGCTTTTTATACATTTCGATTCTTGCGACGCTTCTTTCGATCACATCTGCCGAACGAAGTCCGTTATTGACATCCTCCGTCAGCCGTTTTCGCAAATTGCTTTCGTCTGCAACTAAAGAAACGGTGATCGTTTTGCATCCTTCCTCATCCAAATCCCGGCGTATCCTATCGATGATCGCCTGTTCGTGCATCACCCAGCAGAAAATCACATTCTCATATGCGGAGCAGTGAATAAAGTTGTTCAACATAAAGCAAACGTTCCGAAGTACCATCTCTTTTGTTTCTTCGGTTACCTGAAACGGATCGGCATCCCAGCACCAGTCACCGTCCAGAAACACAGCGTCCGGAAGCTTCTTCTTCAGTTCACGGCATACCGCCGTCTTTCCGACACCCATCGTGCCGCCGATCAGATACAGCGTTTTCATGTTTTTTCCTCCCGCGGGGATCAGAATATATCCATACCTGTTTTTTCATCCCGCTTTCTCCGTCAAGGCACGCCCCGCGCCGCGGGAAGGATGCTCCGCTGCGTTCCGGCTTCATCCCGCTTTTCTTCTCAGGAGCATTCCCGCCGCGAAGCAGCCGATCGCGGGCACCGTGAATTCGGCAAACCGCTCGATCACATACAGCCGGAAGGGCGCGGAACCGTACTCATAATGCAGGGTATAATCAAAGTAAAGATGCGCCGCGAAACCGGCCGCGAACAGCGCGGCGCAGATCATAAGGAACACGGAGACAAATTTCTTTTTCATTCAGTTTTTCCTTTCAATCAATGCCTGCCGCGCGGTACGATCCCGCGCGCGTGCCCGCGGTGCCCTGCAGGGCGGCTGAGGATCAGCCTTCAGCCCCGCACAGATCCCGGATCCAGCCCAGAACGCCCTGGGGATGCGCCGGGTCCATGGGCGAGCCGTCCGCGTACATAAGATCCTCATGCACGCAGTCGCTGATGCAGTGCTGGCCCATCTGCATGCCGTTGATATTGGAGGCCACCGATCCGTCGGCGCGGTGAGACAGCTCCGGCAGATACAGGGATACGTTCTTCATGCCCTGCAGCAGCGGCAGGATGTGCCCGACACACGTTCCGTAGGGGACGCACTCGTCATAGCGGGCATGGCAGATCCAGATGCGGATCCCCGCCTCATCCAGCAGCTTCAGTTCCTTCCTTGAAGGCAGATACGCGCCGGCCATGATGAGCGCCGCGTCAAACAGCCCCGGTTCATCGATGATGATGCGCCACAGGGCGTAGCCGCCGGCCGAGGCTCCGAAAATGAACCGTTTGCCCGCGCAGGGCAGCTCATCCAGCACCGTGCGGATCAGCCGCAGCAGGCCGGCGGTATAGACGGAATCGCGCCCCAGGAGCGATCCCACATACTCATCCGCTTCCTTTGAGAATAGCACCTCCGGCAGTTCCCCCTCTTCATAGCCCGCGGGCTTTCCCTGTTCCACAGGGGTCATCCAGTCCATGACACAGTACCCTTCCGGCATCTTCACCTCATTGGCGAGGGGCACCACGATATAGGCGCCCCCGACCTTTTTCTGGTAGCCGGGAGAGGCATAGCGCTCCACTCCCGCCCAGCCGATGGCGGTCTTTCCCACCAGCGAGCCGCCGGTGCCGTGGAAGGCGAAGATCACGGGATACTTCCGGTCCGCCGGCATGCCGTGGGCCACGGGATCATACACATAGTAGCGGATATCCCCCGTCTTCTCATCGCCGGTGACGAACACCCGGTCATCAAACAGATCCAGCCGGCTTTCGCCGTTTTCCCGGCCCTCGATGACAAAATCATCCTCCGCCATGTGCTCCGCCCAGGGATAATTCACCGGATCCTTCAGGCAATCCGCTTTGGTCAGTTTTCTGCTCATACATCCTCCTCAGCACGGGTATTCCCGTTACAGCTGCTTTCTGTAATATTCAACATCGATCTGTGTCCCGTCCGGATAGACCGCGTGTCCGTCCGACAGATACTCCGTGAACCCGAAGTGGAAGTACATCCTGCGGTTGTTCAGTTCCTTCGGCTCCACGCCCAGCGTCGCCGCGGTGTATCCCCGCCGCTTCAGTTCCTCCGTCATGAACGCCATCAGCCCGGAGAAATAACCCTTCCCGCGGTACGCTTCCTTCGTTCTGAAGGCTTTCAGATACGCGGTGTGATCATCGATCAGCAGTTCATAATCCCCCTCCGGATTGTGGACCAGCCGGGCGGTGGCTTCGCAGATGATCTCATCCCCCAGAAACCCGTAAAAGGGGATCTCCCTTCCCTCCCGGAACGCCCGGATGGCCTCGTCCTTCCATATGACCCAGTTCCCGTCCTCCGGATCGGCGGCGATCAGGGCATCCCAGTTCCGCTCCATTTCAGAAAGCGAGGGGACGCGGTAATCCGCTTCCGGTCCGGTGGTATGCGTGCCGCAGTGTGTCATTGCCATATCGCTTTTTCTCCTGTCACTTTTTCGCCCCAGCGGCTCGCCCACGCCTCCGTGAAGCAGGCGGTATAGGGCACGCCCTTTTCCCGGCGCATCCGTCTGAAACACTTCATGTTGCCCCAGCTCACTGAAATGACGCCCGCGAAGAACATGAGAGGCCCCAGCACCAGGTTCTGGATGGTGTGGCCGTACTCGTGCACCCGGATGAGCTGCGCGTCCGGCACCTCGTCCTTCGGGGTGAAGATGAACATCCCCAGGCTCAGCCCGCCACGGGCGTTCCATTTTGTATCGATACCGCAGCGGTACGGGCTGTGCTCACAGCCCCGCCTGTATTTATTGAACAGATAGAATCCCAGCCCGATGAGGGTGGCGGGCAGCCCCCAGGTGCACTGGATCAGGATGTAAAGCGCCTTCTTCATACACGATCCTCCTGTTTACTGAAATGTCATTGTAACGTGAACCGTCTGTACCCGGAGGGCGCCGGGGCATCATCTGCCCCGGTGCTTCTCCTTCTTCTTGAGCTGCTTCAGTTCAAACTGCCGCTCCGCTTCCGCCGCTTTCTCCTCGCGGCTTTTCACTTTGCGCTCCAGTTTGTTCTGTTCCTGCTGCAGCTTCAGCGCCTGCTGAGACTTTGTGCCGATGCCGTTTCCGGAAACCGACCTGCCGATCTCGCGCTGCGCCTTCTTGGGATTCTTCGGCATCCCCCTCACAGCAGTTTCCACAGCCGGGCTGAACCGCAGGCTGTCATATTCCTCCAGAATGAACCGCAGCACATCGCTGTCCTTCGGCTCCGCGCCGAAGGTATGCTTTGCCACCGTCAGTTTCCCGTTCTCGACGCGCTCGAAAACGCCCACCCAGAACGGCTCCTCAAAGAATACGGTCAGTTTTGTGGATACATTGCCCATTACGATCCCTCCTTAAAACCGGTAATGAGCAAAGAACGGACAACCCGGAGGGGCAGGTTACTTACCACAGATCGCTCTGTGACGGCCGGGCTACCTACCGGCTCTGGCACGCGGCAATCCGCCGCGCGCGTTGCGTTTTTATCTTTGCTTTATGCATGATCGGGCTCTTCGCCCGGATCAATCTGTTCCTGACGGAAGGAACGCGCTCGCTCCTTCCCGGCCTTTTTCACTTCCTGCCGCTCAGGCGGAAGGGACACACATCCCTGCAGGCGCGATTCCGGCTTTCATCCTTCATGCCGAAACCGGTCTGATCCCTTCCATACCTTTCCTTCCCTGCGTCATACAGCGGACTTATCCCCCTGCCTGTCCACCAGGTTGGCGATCCACACGCCCTTCCTGAACAGGATCATGCCGATGACGATCTTGATCAGATCGCAGGCCTGAACGAGGGTGAACACGTAATAGACCGGCATCCCCGTCAGGCGGCACAGCACCAGCGCGACAGGCACGGGCACCGCCCAGGTGAACACGCTGTCGAACAGGAAGGTGATCACCGTCTTCCCGCCGGCCCGCAGGGTGAAATACAGCGCGTTCAGATAGCCCTGCACCGGGAAGAACAGGGCGGTGATGATGATGAAGACGGTGGCGGACTGCCGCACATCCTCCGTGGTGGGATATAATCCCGGAAACACCTTTGCAAAGGCGACCAGCACCCCGGTGATCGCCAGATTGACCAGGCAGGTGAACCACATCAGCCGGACGGAATCCTTTTTCGCCTCTTCAAACCGGGACGCGCCCAGCAGCTGCCCGATGATGATGCCCACCGCGTTGCCCATGGCGATAAAGACCACATTCAGCAGATTGCACAGGGCGTTGGCGATATTGGTGGCCGCGATGACCACCATTCCCCGCAGGGAGAAGCACTGGGTCATAAACGCCATGCCGCCCGCCCACAGGAATTCGTTCAGGAAGATGGGCAGGCCCTTGACGATGATCCTTCCCGCCAGCGCCGCCGGCACCTTCAGCGTTCTGTAAACGCCCCGGAGGAAGGGATGCCTGCCCCGGGCGGCATGCGCCCATATCACGATGATCCCCGTTTCAGCAAAGCGGGCGATGACCGTGGCGATGGCGGCGCCCCGGACGCCGAGAGCGGGAAATCCGCACCGGCCGTAGATCAGCAGCCAGTTGAAAAGCACATCGGTGACCACCGAGCCGATGCCCGCCACCATGGGCTTGACGCTCTCCCCCGTTTCGCGAAGCGTTCCGGCATAGATCTGGGTGATGCCGAAGGGGATGAGACCGGTCAGCATGATCATCAGGTATTCCCGGGCGGAGGTCAGGGTCAGGGCGGCATCGAATTCACCGGCCTCCCCCTGCAGATACAGCCGCAGCAGCGGCGTTCCCGCCGTCAGGAACACCGTGATCCCCGCCAGCACGATGGTCAGGGCCACCCATATTTTCAGGCGGAACACCTGACGCACGCCCTCTTCATTCTTCTGGCCGTGATACTGGGCGCAGTAGATGCCCGGCCCCGCCAGCCCGCCGAAGACCGCCAGGCTGAACACGAACAGCAGATTGCCGGCAATGGATACGGCGGTCATGCACTCCGTGCCCAGGCTGCCCACCATCAGGTTGTCCACCAGCCCCACCGCGTTGGTGATGCCGTTCTGGATCATCATGGGAACAGCAAGCCGCAGCGCCCGCCGGTATATGCCGTTTTCCGGTCTTCTCAGTTCATTCTCCATGTTTTCCTCATATCAGTACGCGCGGCCGCTCCGGCGGTCTCAGCCCTTTCGCTTCCGGAACGGCTGCCGGGATGCTTCACGGCCAGTCCTTGTTCCTCCACATCTGGGGATGATACCGGCAGCGGTAAGGCGCGGCCCGGTATTCCACCAGGCGTCTGATCTTTCCCTCATCATTGAAGATCGCCATGCCGAGAACCAGAAATCTTTCGCTTTTACCGCAGTGATCATAGTCAAACTCCCATTCCGCGCAGACGGTATGACCGGTGCTGAAATGAAACATATTGATCCCCCAGTATTTGAGCGTGTTTCTTTCGCTCCAGATCCCGAACCATTCCAGGATCTCATCGATCCCCTTGCTTCCGGCCCCGAACGAATCGATATATATCGCGTCCTTGTCAAACACATCCCGCAGCGCCTCAAAATCCCGGTGATACACGCTGTCCAGATACTTTTCAAAACACTTGCTTCTTTCCTCTTTCAGTTCATCAGGGATCATCATCTTCTCCTCCTGTTTTCATGTCCTTCAGTCAATGAGTTTCAGCAGCGCGTCCATATCCTTCCGGATGAGCCCGGTCATGCTGTCTCTGCAGCGGCTCAGGTCGATATTCCGCACGGCGGTTTCGATCCGCCCCGCCAGTTCCGGCCGGAAGAGCACGACCTCCTTCAGCGCACCCAGGCACTGGCGCACCACCGTTGGCTTTTCATCATTGAGAAGCGGTACCATCCGGTCGAATACCGCGGCGATCCTTCCTTCCGTATCCCACCTCGCCTGATCACAGATCAGGAAAAAGGCGCGGGTGCGGGTAAAGGCGTTCCTCTCTGTCAGCATGCCGGCAAACAGCGGCACCAGATCCGCGTACAGATCCGATTCCGCCGATGCGGCCCCGATGGCCCCGGCAAAATCGAAGGCCGCCTTTTCATTTCTGTCCTTCAGCCGGCGAAGGATCTCCTCCTCCGGCAGGCGCTCTCTCTGTTCCGTCATTCCGTCCCTCCTGTCACGCCCTGTACGCTTCGATGAACTGTTCCACGCATTTTCCGGTGTTTTCCAGCGCCTCTTTCTCCTTTTCCGGCTTCCTGCCGCACAGGCGGATCAGCGCCGTGACAGGCGCGGTACAGGCCGGAGCGGGGATCCGGGGATCCGTCCTCTTCAGCAGGCCCTTGACGATGATCCTTCCCGCCGGCACGTTCAGCGTTCTGTAAACGCCCCGGAGGAAGGGATGCCTGCCGCGGGCGGTGTGCGCCCGGATGTATATATATCTGTTTGCATAATCATGCACAGCGTATGCCGCTGCGCGCAACACGGAACGGGAGCGATCCCGTTCCGTGTGTCCGTACGATATAAAGATACTGAGATGTTCCGCTGCCGGCGCGGAACTGTCCGCGGCACGGGCGTATCACCCCGTCATTCCATGATAAAGTACATTATATCGTTTTTTAGCGCGTATTCGTGCGCGTAGCTGCCTTCACTGCAGCAGATGACCACATCCCTGCCGTTCCGTCCGAAGATATCATCCTTGATATTGTGGACGCTGGCCGGAATGACCACCACTTTAAGGCTGCCGCAGTCGTAGAAGGCGGCGCTGGAGATGTACAGGCAGCCCGAGGGGATCACGATCTGCTGAACAGCGGTGCCCCTGAAGGCCTCCTTCCCGATCTGGTCCACATAGGCGGGCAGGAACATGACGGCAGAGCTGCTGATGATACGGGGGGTGTCCTCTCCCTGCACCATGATCTGACCGTTTGAGGAGGCGGTCGCCAGGGTGAGAGACAGGACGCGGGGAACCACGTATTTGTAGGAAATCTGGTGATTAAGGCAGTACTGCTCGCCGGGGGTTTGCCTCCAGACCCTAGCAGTCAGGGAACTGCAGCCGGCAAAGGCATCGTTTTCGATGACGGATACGCCCGCGGGAATGTTGACAGATGTAAGACCTGTGCAGCCCGCGAAGGCATGATGACCGATACAGGTCACATCATCCGGGAGGGTGACCGATGTGATATCCGTGCAGTTCCGGAACAGGCAGGGATTCACATAGGTGATCCCGTCCTGCAGGACCGCGGATGTCACCTGGACGCCTTTTGCGTAAATGGAGCCGCCGTTCTCGCCCGGATAGAAGCCGGTGGCTTCGTGATCCCGGCTGTACCAGTAATCCATATCGGGAATGTTGATCCGCGCAAGGCTCACGCTGCCGGAGAAACAGTCGATATCGAAGCGCGTATCAGGGCTCGTGATGGTCAGCTCCGTCATGGCGGTGCAGCCGGAGAAGGCATGATCGCCAAGCCAGGTGACGGAAGCCGGGATGGTGACGCTCTGAAGCATGACGCAGTTCAGGAAGGCGTTATCGCGGATCTCGGTCACAGAGGACGGAATGGTGACGCTCTCCAGACTGCCGTTGTTGAAAAAGGCGTTATAGGGGATGTACCGGCAGGTGTCCGGAATGACAACGCTGGTCTCATGTCCGGTGAGGCTGCCGAAGAAATCCTCCTCGGGACCGGTGCTGCCGAAACGCGTTTCACAGGCCGCGGTATCGCTGTAATAATTCCAATAGTCGCCCCAGGCCCCGGGCTTGCTGTCAAAAGGCGAATAGATCATCAGAGAAGAAGAGCAGCCGTAGACAAGACTGTAGCCCGGTTCCTCGGCGGGGAGATATGAGACGCCCATGGGGATGGTGATAACGGACAGGGAGGTGCAGCCCCGGAAGGCGCCCCAGCCGATATCGTTCACGGCTTCGGGGATATCAATGGCGGTAAGAGCGGAGCAGCCGGCAAAGGCCTGATACCCGATGCTCGTTACACTGTAGGGAATGATGACGGAGGTGATATGATGGCAGCCCATGAAGGTACAATCGGGCAGCCATTCCCTTCCGTCGGGGACCTCCGCCGATGTCACCTCGCTCTCACCGGCGTACAGCACGCCGCCGCTCTCCTTCAGGTGTAAACCGTTCGCCCCGTGGTCGTGAGCGAACCAGTAATCCACATCCGGAATGGTGATCTTCGCGAGGGCGCTGCAGCCCGAGAAGCAGCCGATATCTATGCCGGTACCGCTGCCCAGAATGGTCAGTTCGGTCATGGAGGTGCAGCCGGAGAAGGCATGATCGCCCAGCCATGTGACGGAGGCCGGGATGGTGACGCTCTCAAGCGCGGTGCAGTTCATGAAGGCGTCATCACGGATCTCGGTCACAGAGGACGGGATGGTGACGCTCTTGAGCTTATTGTTGTTGAAAAAGGCGCTGTAGGGGATGTACCGGCAGGTGTCCGGGATGATGACGCTCGTCTCATTTCCCGTGAGGCTGCCGAAGAAATCCTCCTCGGGACCGGTGCTGCCGAAGCGCGTTTCACAGGCCGCGGTATCGCTGTAATAATTCCAGCAGTCGCCCCAGCCCTCGGGCTTGCTCTCGAGCGGCGAATAGATCACCAGTGAGGACGAGCAGCCTTGGACCAGACTGTAGCGGGGTTCCGCGGCGGGCAGATATGTGACGCCCGCGGGGATGGTGAGGACGGACAGGGAGGTGCAGCCCCGGAAGGTGCCCCAGCCGATATCGGTCACGACCTCGGGGATATCCAGGCCGGTGAGGGCGGAGCAGCCGGCAAAGACCTCATACCCGATGCTCGTGACACTGTAGGGAATGGTGATGGAGGTGATATGATAGCAGCCCATGAAGGTACAGTCGGACAGCCATTCCCTTCCGTAGGGAATATCCACCGATGTCACCTCGGTGTCACCGGCGTACAGCACGCCGCCGCTCTCCTTCAGGTGGAAGCCGTTTGCCCCATGGTCATGGGCGCACCAGTAATCCGTGCTGGGCACCGTGATCTTCGAAAGGGCATTGCATTCCGAGAAGCAGCCGATATCCATGCTGGTATCACTGCCCAGAATGGTCAGCTCGGTCATGGCGCTGCAGCCGGCGAAGGCACGGTCGCCCAGCCAGGTGACGGAAGCCGGGATGGTGACGCTCTGAAGCGCGGTGCAGTTCATGAAGGCGCTGTCGCGGACCTCGGTCACAGAGGACGGGATGGTGACGCTCTGCAGGATGCTGTTGTTCATAAAGGCGTTGTAGGGGATGTACATACAGGTGTCGGGAATAATGACGCTGGTCTCATTTCCCGTGAGACTGCCGAAGAACTCATCCTCGGGGCCGGTGCTGTCGAAATGCGTCTCACAGGCATCCGTATCGCAGTAATAATTCCAGTAATCGCCCCATTCTTCCGGCTTTTCCTCCAGCGGCGAATAGATCACCAGCGAGGACGAGCAGCCGTAGAATATGCTGTCGCAGGGTTCATCCGGAACCGCGATCGATGTTCCCGCGGGGATCACGATCCTGCGCATGGAAGTGCAGCCGGCGAAGGCGCCCTCGTTGATGTACTGCACATCATCCGGGATCTGCAGCCAGGTAAGGGAGGAGCAGCCGGCGAAGGCACGGTAACCGATGCTTATAACGGTGTCCGGAATGGAAACGGAGGTGATGCCGCTGCAGCCCATGAAGAGATATTTTTTCACAAACTGCGTGCCGTACGGGATGTCGGCAGCGGTGACCTCCGCGCCGTTCGCGTAAAGGGTGCCGCCGTTCTGCCGCAGCCGGAAGTATGTCGACTCGTGGTCATAACTGTACCAGCAGTCCATATCGGGGATGGATATTTCTGAAATATTGCCGCAGCCGTAGAAAGCCCTCAACCCAAGCGCGGTACCGCTGCCCTGGATGGTCACTTCGGTCAGGCTCGAGCAGTTGCTGAAGGCGGCATATCCGATACTTGTGACGGATGCCGGGATCACAACGCTCTGCAGGGCGGTGCAGTCCTCAAAAGCGCTTTCACCGATCTGTGTGACGCTGTCCGGAATGGTGACGCTCTGCAGGTTCCTGTTGTTCGCGAAGGCGGCCGCGGGGATATAGGTGCAGCAATCCGGAATGACCACGCTCGTCTCTGTGCGCGTGAGACTGTTCCAGAAAGCCTCCGCGGGGGTCATATCCGCCAGGGCACCCGCTGTGAGCAGAGCGAGCAGAAGGACGGCAAGCAGGAACACGCCGGCATAAACAAATCTCTTTTTCATCGTTTTTTCCTCCCATCGTGTCAGGAACGGTTTACGGGACGGGACATCTGTAATAGTTCAGAGAAAACAGTATACGGATCTCAATATTCCATGCACCTGTCATTATAGCAAAATATGACGCGCCGCGCAACAGAGATCCCCTGATTTCCGTTCCGTGCAAAAGAAAAACAGGGTCCCTTCAAAGGGCCCTGTATGACTGCTGTTCAGGGGATCCGGGTCATCAGCCGAAAACGATCTCCTGCTTTTCCACGCTCACCCTCGCGTGAACGCCGAAGGGAATGATGCAGCGTGGAACGGAATGCCCCGCATTGATGTTGATGACGACCGGCACCCCGGTATCGCCGGGGACTTCCTTCAGCGCGGCTTTGTATTCCTCAAAACAGGTTTCCCCGTCCGGTTTTCCGATGAGCACGCCGCTGATGACGCCGAAAACACCGGCGTTTTTCAGGGCAGTCAACATGGCGCGGTAGTGCTCCGGCACCGGCTTTTCCTCGCTGCTTTCCAGCAGCAGTATCCTGCCCTTCCAGTCCTCAGGGGACGGGAACAGCCCGTACTTCGCGCACAATGCCACCGAGTCCTCATACCGGTCATTGTTGAAGATATCCCGCAGGCTGTCGATGCAGCCACCCAGGATCTCCCCTTCGAAGTCATCCTTTCCCTGCAAAAAGCACGAAGCCCTCATTGGGATGAACGGGCAGTCCGGTGCCCACCGCCGCGGGAGAGAAATCCTCCCGGGAATCGGTCTTTTCAAACAGCACTGTCTTTTCCTTCATGGAGATCTTCTTCACCCGGTATCCCCGCGTCTCAAGCTCCTTTTTGCAGGTCAGGAAGGAGTGGTCGAGGGGTACGCCGGCAGCGGCGGCGATCTCATCAAAGGTCATTGTGAAATGATCTCTGTCCTCCGCCGCGATCCTTTCCCACAGGGCGTCATACCTGCTCATGCTTCACTCTCACTTTCCGTGAGGAAGCAGCAGCAGCCGGGAGGTGGTCTTCCGGTACTCGCCGTAATCTGGGCGGCGGCTCATCTGGCGCTTTTCCATCAGAGGGATGGACACGATATTGAACAGCAGGGCGATGCCGATGAACCCGATACCGAAATACCAGTATTCCGGGGCGCAGGGCAGCATGGCGAGGTACACCCCCAGCCACAGCGTGATCTCCCCCAGATTATTGGGATGCCGGGAATATTTCCAGAGGCCGCGCTCGCACACCTGCCCGCGGGTCTCATCCGCGAGGAAAGAATGCATCTGACGGTCCGCGAAGAACTCAAGGCCCGTGCCGAGCAGCATCACCGCCATGCCGGGCAGCGAACGCGCGCTGACGCCGTCCCGGGAGATGACGAACAGAGGCAGCATGCCCAGGAACACCAGGAAGGTGGGCATATAGTGGATGCCGAAGAAATTGACCACAGGCCAGAGCGGCTTCGGCGTTTCCTCGCGGTACTTGCGGTAGCGCCAATCCTCATACTGAAATCCGTGAAGACCGACACCCAGTTGAGGGTGAGCCGCAGGGACCACAGCAGGAACACCGCGAGAAAAAGGATCTGCAGGGGCGCGAAGGCCTTCTCCCGCACGAAAAGCCACATCGCCATCACCATGGGCGTCAGGGACCAGTAGGCGTCATACACGCTGGAGTTCTTCAGGGCCACGGAGAAAACAAAGGTGACCACCGTGGCGGCGGAATCGAAAATGAAGAATTTCCAGTAAATATCCTCCGCCGGCAGGCAGCACAGGGCGCCGGCGGCATAGGCCAGCGCATAGATCAGCGATATCAGCAGCAGGGCCTTCCTTTTGCTCACGCTCACATTCCGTCTCTCCTTTGCCAATAGATCTTCCCGCGGGAAGGGGCATATCAGCCCCGCCTGATCTCCCTTATCATGCTGTATTCGTTCAGAAGGCGCCCGTCCTTCAGGCGGACGGCATTGGGATGCACGCCGGTGATGCGGAAGCCCATCTTCTCATACAGCGCCCGGGCGCGGCTGTTCCCCTCGATGAAATCCAGTTCCATCTGGATGATGTCCGGATTGCTCTCCGCGATGCGGATCAATTCCGTAAAGAGCGCCGTGCCGATACCCTGCCCCCAGTATTCCTTCAGCAGCGCGATGGCGACAGAGGCGCGGTGGCGGGTCTTTATGCCCCTGCTCCACCCGATCTGGCAGTTTCCCGCCACTTTTCCGTCCACGATGCACACCAGCATGGCGCTGTGGTCGGAGGCGTTTTCAGCGTCAAACAGCCGCTTCTCGCCTTCCGGTGTGTATTTGCCGCACTCCTCGGGATAGCGCAGGATGAACTCCGTTTCCCCCGCGGATCTGTACAGATATTCCAGCATGCCGGGAATGTCCTCATCCCGGGGGCTGCGGATCAGGGCGGTCCTGCCGTCCTTCATTTTGTACTCAAAGGGTGTGATCTGCATGGATGCTCTCCTTGTGTTTTATTATTCCCGTTGCGCGGTCTCCGGCACCTTCCGATCATCCGACCGCAGGCAGATGATGTAGAAAACGATGGCCAGCAGCTGCGCCGTCACCGATACCGCGACCAGCAGCCAGGGCTTCACATCATACAGCGCCCCCAGCAGCCAGCTGCCCAGGAACCAGGCGATGCCGAAGCCCGTTTCGAAAATGCCGAAGCCCCGCGCCCGCATGGAGCGGGGAATGATCTTGCTCACCGCCGCCTTCATGATGCTCTCCTGCGCGCCCATGCCGATGCCCCACAGCACGATGCCGGCGCCCGTCAGGAAGGGGGAATCCGTAAGGAAAATGAAGCAGGAGAAGAAGGCGCTGCACAGGGTGGAAAGGATGAGCGCCTTCAGCCCGGTCTTATCGAACAGCCAGCCGAAAAAGAGGGCGGCGAAGGCGTCCACCGCCATGGCGGCGGCGTACAGCAGGCTCAGGGTGTTGTCGGGGAAGATCTGCTGCCGGGCGGCGTGCAGGGTGATGAGGGTGAAATCCGCGAAGCCGAAGGCGAACAGGCAGATGGCGGCCATGTACCACACAAAGGACTTTTTGAAGCGGAAGGTCTCCTCCTCATCCTTCGCCTTTTCGAACGCTTCGGGGTCCGGGTACTTCACCCTTGAAAACACCACCAGCGCCACGGTGATCAGCGCCGGGATGCCCAGGAGCAGGAAGCACAGGCGGTAGGTGGAAAACAGGTTTTCCGTGCCCTTCACAGACGCGATGACGAACAGGATGACAGGGCCCAGGAAGGCGCCCAGCTGATCCAGAAATTCCTGATAGGCGAAGCCCCTGCCCGTGCCGATCTCGCCGGCGGCAAAGCTGACCAGGGTGTTCTTGGCGGGCTTCTTCACCGCCTTGCCGATGCGCTCCAGGATCACCAGCGCGCAGGCCCACGCCCAGCCGTTCTCCGGCACCAGCGCCAGCGCCGGGATCGCCAGCACCTGCAGGGCGTAGCCGGAGATGACCAGCGTCCAGTATTTCTTTGTTTTATCGGCAATGAACCCGGAGATCAGCCGCAGGGAGTACCCGCACAGCTCGCCGATGCCGGATACGAAGCCGATCGTCGCGGCGGAGGCGCCCGCCAGGTCCAGATATTCCCCCAGCACGCTCCGGGCGCCCTCGTGGGTCATATCGGAAAACAGGCTCACGATGCCCATCAGGGTGAGGAAGATCATGGCGCCGCCGAAAACCTTTTTATTTCTGCTCATTTGCCTCATCTCCCGGTTCACCTGCGGCGTTCTCCCCCGCCGGGTTCTCGTGGATCATGATATGCTTGATAGCCGGGTATTCCTTTTCCACCTCGTCATGCACATGCTCGGCGATATGATGGGCCTCCGTCAGGGTCAGCTCCCCGTCCACGGCGATCTCGGCGTCCAGATACACCTTGTCGCCGAACTTGCGGGACTGCAGCAGGTCCACCCGCCGCACGCCGGGCTGCGCTTCGATGAAACGCTTCATATCGGCGTCCCATTTCTCGCCGCAGGAGGTGTCCAGCATCTTGCCCACGGCATCCTTCAGGATATCGAAGCCCACCTTCAGGATGAGGACGCAGATGATGACGCAGGCGGCGGCATCCATCCACGGGCATTTCATGAACATGGCGCCGGCGATACCGATCAGGGAGCCGATGGAGGAGAAGGCGTCCGAGCGGTGATGCCAGGCATCGGCCATAAAGGCGGAGGAGTTCAGCTTCTTCGCGTAATAGCGGGTGTACCAGAACATGCCCTCCTTGGTGACGATGGAGACCGCTGCGGCGATGAGGGCGATGCAGGAAGGCCGGGCCGTATGCTCCCAGTCCCCCGCGATGATCGCGTTGATCCCTCCCGCGCCGATGACCACGCCTGTGCCGATGAGGATGAGCCCCAGGATGATGGACGCCAGGCACTCGAACCGGTCATGGCCGTAGGGATGGGCGCTGTCGGGCGCCTTGCGGGAAATGCGCACGCCGATGTAGGCCACCAGCGTGGCGAACACATCGGAAAGGGAATGCACGGCATCGGAGATCATGGCTTCCGATCTTCCCGCGATGCCGGCGTACAGTTTGAAGCTCACCAGCACGGCATTGCCGGCGATGCCCACCGCTGTCACGCGGCGGATGGTCCTGTTTTCAGTCATAAGGGATACACCTCACGGAAAAGTATTCTCTTTACATGTTTCCTGTCCCGCGGGGTATGAAAAAACACACCACTCCGCGGAACAAACATACTGTCCCGCGAAAGGTGTGTGATCACCGGTGTGATTTCACTTTCCGCTGTTACGCTCCCGTAACCCGGCCCCACGGTTTCCCCTCCGCGTTCCGGAATGCCTTCCGGCCTCCGTTCCGGCTGAAAAACCATCGCCTGCTCAGTTTGTACTGTTGTCTGCATTTCATCATTGTTCTGGAATGTCTTGCAGTGCAAAGAGTAGGCATATGATAGCACGCGGCGGATGATATGTCAAGCATTATGCCCGGCCCGCAGATCCCGGGGCCCCTCAGTAGATCTTCCTCACGCTGCCAAGGCCGAACATCTTTCTGAAGCGTTCCTCATCCTCCGGCGTCTTCAGCAGCATCACCTCGGTGAAATGCCCGTCCGTCCTGTCCCGGAAGCCCGCCACCTGCTCCCCGGTGCACACGGAGCAGCGGATGACCGCCTCCTGCTTTTCGGGATCGAAAGGCAGAACCTCCTTCAGTCGCTCATCATAACCGGGCGCCTTTCTGTTCTCCTGACGCATCCTGATCCGCAGCAGGATAAAGAAGGCCAGCAGGATGACCGCGCCGGCGATCATCATCCACAGGGGCGCCTCGCCTCCCGCCAGCCATATGATGCCGGGGATGACGATGCCCGTCAGCAGTCCGGCGACGATCCAGACGCCGCCAAAGCCGGCGGAGGTGATCTTTCTCAGTCCGCTCTTTTTGCTCATGTACCCGTCCCTCCTGTCTCCGCGGCCGTGCGGTGAGCGGCCGCTCTCACCGGGTGTTTCCTTTTCCCTCATTCATCCTCATCCGGGAACCGCAGCCTGTGCATCACAGGGCAGCGCAGATGATCCTCATAAGACCGCACCGTGTGGTACGCGATCCACCAGCCGCCCTCCGCGTCCTCAAAGAAGGAGTGGTGACCGGGGCCGAGATCCCCGGGGACGGAGGCGAAATTCAGCATGGGCGTGCCGCTCTTTTCCCAGCAGGCTGGATCGGAAAGCTCCGCGGAGGCATCCGCCGTCAGCAGGCCGATCACATAGGTCCAGGCGTTGGCGGAGCCGCCGGAATAGCCCAGATACACCCTTCCGTTCCGGATGAGGGCATAAGGCCCCTCGTTGTTGATGGTGCCCGCCACATTCTCCCAGCCGTAAAGCGGACGGGACAGCAGCACGGGATCCCCCGCCAGCCTCCGCGGCGCCTTTTCATCCAGCGGCGCGATATACAGCATGGAGCCCGTATCCAGCGGCGTGCCGATGTGCCGGCGGTAGCTCCACACGGCGTAGGGCCGCCGGGTATGGATGACGGTCATATCCAGGGTGATGCCGTCGCTCTGCAGGGGCGATCCGTCCGGCATGGTCACGGGCACAGGCTCCGTCCAGCCCGCGGGATCTGTCAGCTTTCCGCCCGGCTTAAGCTTCATGATATGGCAGTGCGGCCCCCACGCCTTTCCGCTGACGGCGAAGAACAGGTACAGTTCCCCGCCGATCTCGTGGAATTCCGGTGCCCAGAAGGTCTGCACAAAGCCCTTTTCCTCATCAAAGCCCAGGATCAGATGCTCCTCCGCATCCGGCCTGAACAGTTCCGCCAGGGTATCCCCCTCCCGGATATACAGGCCGATATCATCGCGGTTGTCACAGGTGGCGATGAAGTAATACTTCCGCTCCTGTTTCCGGTACAGGAACACGGGATCGCCCCAGCCCTTCACCAGCGGGCAGGGCAGCCCCTCCGGCGCGTCCCGCTCCACCCGGAAGGGATAGCCGCAGGGATCGCCCCAGCGCTTCAGGATCCTTTCCGCGATCTCCTCCGGGACCGGGGTTTCGGCGAAGGCCTCTCCGGCGGGCCGGGGCGCCATCCCGCGGGACTCGTATCCGCAGAAGTCATCTGTGTGCCACATCTGTACCAGATCGCCGTTATCCTCCGCCGTGCCGTCCTCCAGACAGCGGTCAGCGAAGATCAGCCAGCCTTCCCCGTCCCTCAGGATCAGGGGATCCCGCAGGCCCCGGGAGCTGATGCAGTCATTTTCATCGATGAGGCCGTCAGCGAACAGCACGCCGCAGCCCAGGTTCAGCGCCTTTTCCTCCGTCCGCCCGCCGTTTTCACGGATCAGGGACATGTGGATGCTCCTTGCCAGCCCGTCGGGGTATCTTTCCGGATCGGCAGACCGGGTATAAACGCGGATAAAAGTCTTTTCTTCCATGATCTGCATCCCTCCCGCGCGCCCGCGCGACGGTTTCTTTCCTCATTTTCACAGCACGGCCTTCCCGCCGGACGGCGGCACCGCGCGTCAATAATACATATCGAACCCGGTGCGCAGCCGCTCCGCGTAGGTCCCACCGGCCTGTTCAAGCGCCGGGAGGATGTAATCCCTGTTGTAGCGCACCACGGAAACGCGGTCATAGGCCCGCATGCCCATATGGGTCAGCGCCAGTTCCATATCGCCCAGGCACTCCAGCGTGCCGCGTCCCGTACCGCCGGCACAGGCGATGAGCACACAGCGCCTATCCTTCAGTTCATGGGCGCACACCGCCTCGCAGCGGCGCAGACGGTCGATAAAGGCCTTCATGCACTCCGTCATGCCGGACCAGTACACCGCCGATACCAGCACGATGCCGTCCGAGCCCCGGAGCTCGCTGTAGATCTGCTCAAAATCATCCTTCAGCGCGCAGCGTCCCTGCGTTCTGCAGGTGCCCCACCCGTTCCCGCAGGCGGCGCAGTGCTGCAGCTTTTTCCGGTTCAGATGGATCTGCGTCACATCCGCGCCGGCCTTCTCCAGGCCGCGCACCATGCTGTCCTTTGCCGCGGCTGTCAGCCCGTCCGTATTGGGGCTCGACCATAAGACTGTTACCTTCATAATGCTCCTCCGTTGTTTATCAAAGTGAAGTTTTCACTGCGTGAAAGTGAATGGCGGCAAAGGCCGCGGTGAAGTTTCCGCTGACGCGGAAGTGAAATTTCCGCGTTACGGAAGTGAAGTTTTTCACTGAGGTGAAGAGTGAAGAGTGAATGTGATGAACGGTGAACGGCGGCTGAAGCCGCGGTGAAGTTTCCGCGGGGCGGGATCAGCCCTGTTTCCGGGCGTCATGCTCCCGCTTCACTTCCGCCATCATTTCCTCCATCTGCCGCATGCAGGTATCGTGATCATAGCGGCCGGGGCCGTTCCGGTAGCCCTCCTCTATCTTCCGCCGCTCCTCAGGATGCTCGATGAACCAGTCGATGACGCCGGAAAGGCTCTGAGCGTCCCCCGCTTTGAAAATGCATCTGTCTGAGCTGACGAACTCCTTTGTGGCGCTCTTTTCCGAATCGGACACGATGACCAGCTTGCCCACGCTCAGCGCTTCCAGGCAGGCGATACCCTCCAGCTCGGTGACCGCCGGATGAACATACATATCGCAGTAATTCAGCATCCTCACGATCTCCTCGCGGGAGAACAGGCCCATCACCGGCGGCACCGGCAGCCGGTTTCCCCGCCGCCGCAGCTTTTTCTCCTGCAATCCGGCGCCGGCCAGGATGACCTGGATGCTGTTTTTATATTTTGACAGGCGGACGGCCTTCAGGAGGGTGGACTGATCCTTTTCCTTGGCGTAACGGCCGATGGAGAGGAGCACGATCCTGTCCCGGTATTCCTCCGGCTTTTCCGTTTCGATGTACCGCACCGATCCGGCGACGCCGTTGGAGATGACATATCCCGGCGTGGATGTGCCGATGGCGGTCTCGAACTGCCTGCGGATGAAGGCCGTGGGATAATGGATGGCGTCCACGTACTGATAGAACTGGCTGTATATCTCCCGGTAGACGGCGTTGTTCACGCCCGTCACGCCGTCGATATTCAGATAGGAGGTGAGGTTCTCCGCCTGCATATGGAACCCGGCCGTCACCGGGATGCCCCGGGCCCTGGCGATGCGCAGGGCATGGCGGCCCAGGATGAAGGGCAGCATGATATGCACCAGATCCGCCCCGTCCACGGCCCTTTCGATGATCTCCTCATCGGGCTTTGCCAGAGAGACCCCCACCTTGCCGATCAGCCTGTTCAGCACATATCCGAAATTCTGGCTCGGCACGGTAAAGACAGTCTCATCCGCCTGCTTAACCTTTCCGCAGCACAGAACGCGCACGGTGTGATCCTTCCGCAGGGCGCGGATAAGATTCATGGCGGCGATGGTGGTGCCGTTGTTCTCTTCCCCGAGCACATCGCATACAACAGTAATGATCATTTTCACAAAGCCTTTCTGACGGCGGCAGAGGACGCGTGCCGCGCCGCCGGCATCCGCGGGAAAGCTTCCTTCTGTTCCCGGCGCGCGTCATTCCGTTTTTTCCCGCGTCTTTATTGTATCTGTCCCGGCGGAATAATTCAATACCGCGGGCGGATTATTTGCCGCGGACCGGGCGCGGAAATTTTTCCGGATTTTTTCCGGAAAACTGTGTACCTCCCGGCGGGTGCTTCGTATAACAGGATGTAAGCGAAATGCTTCAATAAAAAAAACGACAGAATGAAAGGAGCCCGAAAACAATGAAACGCAGATTTTTCAAGATCCTGATCCCCATCGTCCTGCTGATCGCCGCGCTGTTTACAGTATGCGTCATCGCGGGCGCCGAAAACGAAACGACCATCCCGAACAATTACAAGTACGAACACATCGCGGATCAGAACCACATCGGTGAAGACGAAGAATACTACCGCTACAACCTGGATGTGGATGCCGGAAGGATCGTTACCAACGCCGGCGCCAACATCGGATTCTTCGACAAGGATGTCAACGGAAACCAGACAGTCGCCGTCAAGGCGGAACTTTACTACAACGCCTCTGTACAGGTCGTGCACATCGAAGGCAATGTAGGAATCGGCGATGAAGACTACAACGTGAAGGTGGGCGGAGAGACCAACGGCCTGACCGCCAACAGCAGCGGCGGCGCCCGGTTCGGCTACGAAAACGGCAAAGTGGTGGCGAAAGTCAGCGGCGGCGCCGAGGCCAACCTCGTGGAGGCCAAGGGCAGCGTGGGAGCCAGCCTCGGTGATGTGGAAGTGAAGGCCACCGGCGGCGTCAAGGTGGGCATCGGAGCCACCGGAGAAGCCGGATACGAAGACGGAACCTTCAAATGCAGCGTGGGTGTCACGCTGGGAGTCGGGTTTGAGATCGGTGTCGAGATCAAGGTAAAGGACCTGGCAGCCCCCGTAAAGGCAGTAGCAAACGCCGCCACCAAGGTCGCGAAGTGGGTCGGCAGCTGGTTCGGTTAATTCCCCCAAACTCAAAAAATGAAAGAAAAAAGCTGAAAAAGACATAAAATAAAAAAGGCCGTCCGTGAAAGCGGGCGGCCCTTTTCTGTTGTTTCCTCACCAGCCCGCGGTAACGCCGGGCGGTCTGTCCGATGGTTCCCCGACAGACCGTTTCCTCCCGGCCGTCCGGCTTCGCGATCCGGGTCAGCTCATCCGCTTCCTCCCGGAAATGACCGCCGGCCGCACGGCCGCTCATCACGACATCGCAGCAGCTGTCCGGAAAGGGCAGGGCATGGCACAGCCCGCCGCACACCCGCGTATTGGCGTTATCCTTCCATTTTATCGGCGCTGCCATACTTCGTGTGGGCGCTCCGGTGTATCCGCCGGGTAAACAGCAGGCTGATCAGACTCTTTTCATAAGGGATGAACGTTCCGTCATCGATCATGGAAAGGATCTCCTTTTCAGTCGCCCAGCGGACCGCCTGCACCTCCTCCGGCTGAAGCGTCAGCATGGCCGGATCCAAATCTCTGGTAAGCGCATAATAATCGTCAAAGCCGTGTCCGAAGTGGATCGTCAGGGAGGGGCGGACGCCGCTCAGATCGATATCCAGACCGAGCTCCTCCCGTGTTTCACGCTCCGCGGCGCTCTGGCTGGTATCCCCCGCGACAGCATGTCCGCCCACGCTGACATCCCACAGGTTTGACCAGCCTTTCTTATACGGCTGGCGCTGCTGGATCAGCATCCGTCCCGCCGGATCGAAGATGCATACATGGATCACCAGATAACAGGTTCCTTCCGGGACCGGCTCGCCGCGGACGATGGTCTGTCCTGTTTTTACCCGGTCCGCCGTATAAAGATCCACCCGCTCCATGATGATCCCTCCCTCATCTGTCCCCGCGGCACAAAGTTTCCGGAAATCATTATATAAAAGCGCGGACATCTGTCAAGGTCAGCTCCCGTATCCCCTGTTTTTCTCCGTTCAGGCGCGGATCAATCTTGAAATCCGGACAGACATCGGTTATCATGTATTAAGAAGCATTCAATACGTTTCCGGTCTTACTTTTTCAGCAGGGAGGAAAAACACATGTTCAGATTCTGGGGAGACGGCAGTCAGGCCGCCAAGGACCTTGTGGACGCGATCGAAGTCCGCAGCACGCAGAACTTCAACTGGACCTTTATCTTCATTCTCGCGGTCGTATTCTATGTTTACTGGAGCGAGATCCGCAAGAAAAACTATGAGGCTGTCTTTGCCGGACTGGCGCTTTACGGGGTCCACTGGCTGTATGAGATCACCAACGCGGTGATCGCAAAGATCTTCGGTTATCCGCTCTGGTCCGTCAGCAATCAGTCCACCACCTTCATCCTGCTCATCGGCGTATGCTGGGAACTGAGCATGATGTTCTCTCTGGCCGGGATCATCTCCTACAAGATGCTGCCGGATGACAAATCCAAAAAGATCCTCGGCATGCCCTGCAAGCTGGCCGGCGCGCTTTCCATGGCGCTTCTGTTCGCGCTGGTCGAATCATTCCTGGCCGGGACCTCGAACAATTCCTTTATCTGGGTCTATCCCTGGTGGGGCGTGATCCCTGTGTTCATTACCACCTATATCCCCTTCTTCCTGGCCAGCAACTACATTCCGTTCATGGCTCCGAAAAAGCGGAACGCCTTCCTGATCGGGATCTGGGGGGCCGTCGCCCTGCTGCTGATCGTCCTGATCCCGCTGGGGATCATCTGACGCGATAATACGGAAGGCTCGCACATGGGAGAGTACGCGCATACAGACCGGAATTTCGGGCCCGTTTATGATCCGGCCTCACGGATCCTCATTCTGGGCAGCTTCCCTTCCCGGAAGTCCCGGGAGACCGCTTTTTTCTACGGCCACCCGAGAAACCGTTTCTGGCCGCTGCTGGGCAGACTTCTGAAGCGGGAGATCCCCCCGGATACGGAGGGCCGGAAAGCAGTGCTGCTTGAATGCGGGATCGCGCTGTGGGATACGGTCGAATCGTGCGATATCATCGCCTCGAGCGATTCCAGCATCCGCAATGTCATCCCGGTGGATATCATGAGGATCCTGAACGCCGCGAAGATCCGGGAGATCTACTGCAACGGAAACACCGCTTATTCCCTGTTTATGAGGTATCTGTATCCCGTCTGCGGGCGGCTTCCCGTCCGGCTTCCGTCAACCAGCCCGGCCAATGCCTCGTTTTCCGCGGACCGGCTGTTTGACGAATGGAAGATCATCCTGGATGCGCTGCGCGGGACAGCCCCCTGAAATATTTTTTACGCCCGATCATTCCGGACAACGATGTGAAAAAATTACGCCCGATCATTCCGGACAACGCTCCGGAGTGACGGGCGCTCTTTTTAATTCACTGAATTCTTCCCTCTGTGCGGGATGAAATGCCCGCGTTTTTTACGTCCAATCATTCCGGACAACGTGCGGAATATAATTACGCCCAATCATTCCGGACAACGCTCCGGAGTGACGGGCGCTCTTTTTAATTCACTGAATTCTTCCCTCCACGCAGGATGAAATGCCCGCGTTTTTTTACGTCCAATCATTCCGGACAACGATACGGAAAAAATTACGTCCAATCATTCCGGACAACGTGCGGAATAAAATTACGCCCATTCATTCCGGACAACGTTGCGAAAAATTACGCCCGATCATTCCGGACAACGATACGAAAAAATTACGTCCAATCATTCCGGACAACGATGCGAATAATTACGCCCAATCATTCCGGACAACGCACACCCCCTCCGCTCAGGCCGTTCCCGGCCCCCGCTCACGGCTCGAACCAGCGGTTCAGGTAGGCGCAGACGGTGTAGCCGCGGTTCTCGTTCAGATCGGACAGGACGATGATGTACAGATGCTTTCCGCCGCGCGTGATGATGTAATCGGAGGAGGAAAAGCCGGGCGTGCCGCCGGTGTGATACACGGTGTCCCCGCTCACGAACCAGCCGCATCCGTAGCCGTCCTCCGGCGTCAGCAGCTCCCGCGTCGCCTCATCCCCCAGCAGCTGACCGCCGAACAGGGCGCGGTCGTACCGCAGCAGATCGATGACGCTGGAAAAGATATCCCCGGCGCCCTTCGCCCCGGCGTTGCGGAAGCGCCAGCCCCTCGAGCTGACAGAGGCGGAGGCGATGCCGGAGGACATGGCGGAGGAATCATTCATCCCGCAGGGGGCGAACACCGCGGCGCTCATATACTGCTCATAGGGCATTCCGCTCACCCTTTCGATGATCATGGCCAGCAGCAGATAATCGGTATTGGAATACGCGTATGCGGCATCCGGCGCCGAAATATGTTCACAGCTGAACAGATAATTCAGAAAGAGCCCGTCATCCGCCGCGATCTGAAGGAGACGGTCCACAAAGGCCTCCTCATACAGCGCGGCGTTCAGTTCCCGCCCCTCCAGGCCGCCGGTCACTTCAGGCCCGAAGAACAGATCCGGCGCGTTCAGGTAATCCGGCAGGCCGGACCGCATATGCAGCAGATCCCGCACGGTGACGGCGCTGATCTGCCCGAAGGCGGAAAAGCCGCTGTATTCCGGGAAAAAGCCGCCGAGGGTGTCCTCCGGGGAAAGCCTGCCCTCCTCCGCCAGTTTCAGGACGCAGGCGGCGGTGAAGGATTTGGTGAGGGAGCCGATCTCGTAGGTGGTGAAGGGCGTGACGGTGTTCCCCTCCACATCCTTAAGGTATGTGCCGGAGGCGAAGATCACCTCATCATCGGTGGCAACGATCAGCGAGCCCTTGAAATAGGTGTCCCGCACGGTGAAAAGCAGCCAGTCCGTTATCTTCTCCCAGGCCGGATCGCGGTTCATATAGATATGTTCCTGCAC
>PITV01000127.1 GCA_017577285.1 Clostridiales bacterium | reverse complement strand
GTACCTCACGCCCTCACCGGAGGGAAACCCGTCCGCCCACATGCCGATATAGTGCCATCCGGCGCCGGTTCCGCTTTCCTCCGCCGGCGATACCTCCAGCACGCCGAAGCCCGCCGGAACGCCCGCCGATATTTCACCGGTATAGAGCCCCGCGATCTCCGCGCCGCCCCAGTCAGCCGTGTATTCCATCCGCACGACAGCCGCCGTATCGGCACAGGCGGAAAAAAGGAGAGAAAGAGACAGACAGAGCGTCAGGAACAGCAAAACAGTCTTTTTCATATAACAGCCTCCGAAGTTTGGTCCGGCCCGCACGCGCCGGATCCCGCACCTGTGCAACTATTCTGTATTTATTTTATGAAAAGGCGGCACGGTTTGTCAAGCTGATCCGGCCGGCCGCTTCATTTCCGGGAAAAAAGCGCCTCCGGCAGTCTGTTACGGCTGCCGGAGGATATTTCTGCACGCTTTTCCTTCCATCCCCGATACCGGGGAAAGGATCAGGTCATGATCTTCAGTTTTTCATCGATATCGCCGTCATCATCAAAGATGATCTGCTCGCGGAAGGTGAGATACACGGTATCTCCCGGCTTCATGCGGCTGTAGGTCTCGGGGGCGGCGATCACGCGCACGCTCTTTTCCCCCACCTTGACGCGGCAGTCGTTGATATCGCCCAGGTAGTACTGGCTCTCCAGCACACCGGCCAGATCGCCGCCGTCCAGAGACAGGGTGATGCGCTCGGGGCGGATCGCCAGCTCCACATTGCCGGTCTTGTCGCCGGTGTAGGGAATGCTCTGATCCGTTCCCGCGATGCTGATGCGGCCGTTCGCCACCTCGCCCTTCAGGAAGTCCACCTTGCCGAGGAAGTCCGCCACGAACTGATTGGCGGGGTTGTTGTAGATCTCGGCGGGGGTGCCCACCTGCTGGATCTCGCCGCGGTTGATGAGGATGATGCGGTCTGACATGGCCATGGCCTCGGTCTGGTCATGGGTGACATACACGACGGTGATGCCCAGACGGTTCTGGATCTCCTTGATCTCGAAGCGCATGCTCTCGCGCAGCTTGGCATCCAGGTTGGAAAGGGGCTCATCCAGCAGCAGCAGCTGGGGGCGCGCCACCAGGGCGCGGGCCAGGGCCACGCGCTGCTGCTGTCCGCCGGAAAGCTGGCTGGGGATGCGCTGGGCATACTGGCTCAGGTGAACGATCTCCAGCACGCGGTTGACTTCCGCTTTGATCTCATCCTTCTTGACGTGCTTGATCTTGAGGGGATAGGCCACATTCTCAAACACCGTCATATGGGGCCATACGGCATAGCTCTGGAACACCATGCCGATATCGCGCTTTTCGGGGGGCAGGAATGTTTTGCCGCCGGATACCACCTTGTCGCCGATCATGATCTCGCCGCTGGTGGGCTTTTCAAAGCCGGCGATCATGCGCAGCATGGTGGTCTTTCCGCAGCCGGAGGGGCCCAGCAGCGTGATGAACTCGCCGTCATTGAACACCTGATCAAATTCCTTCAGTACCACATTGTCTCCAAAGGCTTTTGTTACATGCTTTATGGTTACGCTTGCCATATATGTACACGTCCTTCCTGTACGAATATCATCAGATGGAGAATTCGCCCTTCGTAAGGCGGTTCAGGATAAAGTTGAGCAGCACTACGATGAGCAGGATGCCGAAGGCCATGGCGCAGCTCTGGGGCTGGCTGGTGAAGGTCCAGTATTCATACAGCTGGAAGCCGATGGTCTTGGTGGTGCTGGAATAGAGCAGGGTGGTCATGCTCAGCTCATAGAAGCTGGGGATGAAGATGAGGAACCAGCCCGCGGCGATGGAGGGGAAGATGAGGGGCCCGGTGATGCGGAACATGGTGCGGAACCAGCTGGCGCCCGAGATCTGGCTGCATTCCTCCAGGCTGACGTGGATCTGGCTCATGGCGCTCACCACGGTGCGCATGCCCATCATCATGTACTTGATGAGGTAGGCCACGATCATGATGTACGCCGTGTTGTAAATGTTGATGCCGAAATCGCCCTTCATGGTCATGATGAGGCCCAGAGCGATGACGACGGAGGGGGATCCGGAGCCCAGCGCGATGAGGAAATCCGGGATCTTGCGGCCCTTCACCCGCGTGCGCTGCAGCAGGTAGCTCATGACGCAGGCAACGATGATGCCCACCGTGGCGGTCACCGCGCCGAAGATGAGACTGTTCTTCAGGCAGCTCATGGTCTCGATGCGCCCGAAGATCTCCTTCCAGCTGTTCACCGTAAAGTTGCCCGCCGTCAGCACCGATTTGCCCACATCCACCTTGAAGCTGGTGAGCAGGATGGTGGCGAAGGGGATGACGATGACGATGACGGCAAAGAGGCTGACCAGTATGGTGATCGGGATGCGCCACTTGCGCAGATCCACGATGGCGGGACGGACAGATTTGCCGGAAACGGTGATGTACTGTTTCTTTGCCAGAACGAAATCCGATACCAGCAGGATGATGATGGCCACCACCATCAGGAACACCGCCAGGCCCGTGGCGTCATTGATGCCCTGGGAGCCCAGCGATACATATTCCACGATACGCGTCGTGACGGTATGCACCTTGCCGGGACTGCCGATAATGGAGGGGATGCCGTAGCAGCTGGCGGCACAGATGAACACCAGCAGGGCACCGCTGATGAGGGACGGCAGCATCATGGGCAGCGTGATGCGGAAAAGGGTCTTCACAGGGGAAGCGCCGGAAATTCGGCTGGCCTCCTCCAGGGAGGGATCCATCTTTTCCATGGCGCGGCTGATGGTGATGAAGGCGTAGGGATAGTAGAAGGTGGTCAGCACCCAGATCAGGCCGCCGATGGAATATACATTCATGGGGCCCGGCTCATCCGCCAGGGCGAATATGGTGCGGAGCCACTGGTTGATGGTGCCCACATTGGGGTTCAGCAGGCGCAGCCACGCCATGGCGCCCACGTAGGGCGGCACCATGTAGGTGAGCACGAAGAGGCTGCGGAAGAACTTCTTTCCGTACAGATTGGTGCGGCCCACCAGCCACGCCAGCGGGAAGGCCAGCAGCGTGCCCAGCAGCATGGTGGCGGTGGCGGCGATCATGGTGTTCTTCAGGGCTTCCACGTTCAGGGAATAGCTGAACAGGCGCTCCAGCGTCTGGAAGGAGAAGCTTCCCTCCGGCAGGAAGGCCTTGATGACCAGGTAGAACAGGGGCAGCACCTGGAACACCAGCAGGAAGTCCACGATCAGCAGGATCACGATCCACTTGCCGTCAAAGATCCAGTTCTTCTCGCTGAGCATGAGGAAGAACAGCAGCATCACATCGAACATCAGCAGGATGCCCGCCAGGATGACGGTGCGTCCGTTGCCGATGACCAGCTGCTGTGCCCAGTTCACATCCCCGTTCGCGATCATGGGGAAGGTGGTGATCAGCACCGATTTGTTGCGGACCGCCTTTTTCAGCACATTGACATATTCGGTATCCAGGCAGTCGCCGTTGTCGTCATAACTGATGAAATACAGCTGCAGCAGCATGGCCACGCGCTCATCGCCTTCAGCGTTCCCCACAGGGGTGACAGCCGCTTCGGGCAGCGGCCTTTCCGCGTCCGCAGCACACAAAAGCAATTCCCTGCGGAAGGCTTCCCTTTCCGCGGCGGGGATCGCGTAAATTCCTTTTTTAGCAGATGTCTTGACGGAGGGGCCGTTCAGGGAATAGGTGGCGTACAGCAGTTTAAACACCTTGTCTCCCCGTTCCTCCCCCGCTCCGGAAAGGATCTCGTCCAGTTCGCCCGCCGCTTCCGGACGCTGCTTCACCCACGCTTCGGTCAGCAGTGCCAGAGCGCGCTCCTCCAGAAACGCGCGGTCCTTTTCATCCAGCGTTTCCAGACCGGGCCTGAGCTGGACATCCCAGTCCTTCTCGATCTCGCCGCCCAGGTGATAAATGGCGGCATAGGCGCTTTCATTGTCAAAGCCGGAGGCGGTGAACTTATTCATGCCCAGTATGCCGGCCAGCACCAGCACCGCTCCCAGCAGGAAAAGAACAGCCAGCAGGATCTTCGTTCCGGCTGTCTGTTTTTTCACAGGATCCAGATCTCTTTGTATGTTCGCAGTCTGCATCATTCGCAAACACCCCGATGTTCTGTAAAAATGAACCGGCGGAAACAGAACGGCGTTTTCTTCTTTTTCCGGGGCGGCCCGTTCACCGGCGCCCCGCTGTTCCCGCCCTCAGCATGCATGAGCGGGGGAAGCCGCGGACGGCCTCCCCCGCATTACGGTTCAGGTATACGTTTTGCTTTTCAGCAATTACTTGGTGGTGACGCGCTCGGTCCACTGGGTGTTGATATATTCGCGGTTGGTGTAGGCATTCACCCAGTCAACGCCCAGATCCTTCTCGATCAGGCCGTTGGTGTCCACAGAGTTGTAGGGGATCTCTTCCATACCGGCGAATACGGAGTGCATGTAGCCCATCAGGATCAGCTTCTGAGCTTCTTCGCTCAGCAGCCAGTTTTCGATGGCTTCGCAGGCTTCGATGTTCACGTTGGCGGAATGTTCTTCAGCCACGGTCATAACGGTGGAGGGGATCAGGATGACGCCGTCTTCGGGATAGATCACAGCCAGGTTGGTGCAGGGGGTGCCGGCATCTTCGGCTTCCTTCTGGATCTTCAGAACGCTTTCTTCCAGGATCATGATGCAGGCGCATTCGCCGGTCTGCAGCTTGGTGCAGGCGGTGGAGCCGGATTCGATCATAACGTCATTCGCCTTCAGGCCGTCCATATACTCAAAGCCGTAATGATCGGGCTGGGTCAGGGAGGCGATGCCGGCGAAGGTGGTGCCGGAGGTGAGGGGGTTGCCCATGGAGATGTAGCCCTTCAGAGCGGGATCAAAGGCGAAATCCTTGAAGGTCCTGGGGATGTTCACGCCCTTGGCAGCCCAGTCTTCAACCATTTCGGGGTTGTAGGCCAGCACCATGTTGCACACGCGCACAGGATACCAGTAGCCTTCCTCGTCATAGGGGAAGCGCAGCAGTTCGCCGGCGCCTTCCACTTCGATGGGCTGCAGATAGCCGGCTTCCTTCAGTTCCAGGGAGAAGGCGGGCTCGGCGACCATCAGCATGTCGCAGCCGAGGGTGCCGGTGGCCTTTTCGCCGTAGACCTTGGTGATCAGGGAGCTGGTGCCGCCGTAGAAGAAGAAGCTTTCACCGTTGCCGGGGACCAGGTTGGGGAATTCGGCCTTGAGGGCTTTATCCATCATATCGATAACGAACTGATACATGGAGGAATAGATCATGACAGTGCCTTCAACATCCTCGTTGACGGCAAGGGCGGATACGCAGCCGAGCAGCATCATGACGCTCAGGAGCAGGGCAATGAGTTTCTTCATACGGGAAAACCTCTTTTCATTTATTTTTTACGCGGGATGCCTCCTGCGCAAAATTCACTTGATACGGGGCCGGGGTTCCGGCGCCGGCGGGATCTCTCTTTCATTCTCTGTACTTTTTTTGTTCTTCCAGTGCACATTATAGATAAAAACACGGACGATGTCAACTGGTTTTTTGCTTTTTGCATTACATTTTCCTGTTACATTTCTGTTTCAGATGTATAAGCCGTTTCCCGCCGGAAGGGATCAGAAAAGGCGGTGCCTGACGGCATCGCCCTTTTATATGCTATTGACCGGGACTGAACATTATATTATGAAGATACTGTTCAGAACGCCCTGTTGCAGCAGGCCGCGGAGCGGGCGCGAAGGTCTTTCACGCCCGGCGCGAAACCCGGTTCACTGCTCCTGGAAAGTGACGCTGACGGCACCGTTGCTGGTGCGCACGCGCAGGGGCGTGTTTCCTTCAGCGTTTTCGGGCAGGGAGTTCCTGCCGTTGCTGGTGTGGCTGCGGATGTCATAATCCTCCTGTCTGCCGGGCATCATGCCGCTGACAGCGCCGTTGCTGGTGTTGAAGCTGTAGCTGCCGGCCTTCACATCCTCAAAGCGGATGGCGGAATTGTTGGTGCCGGCATCGATCTCCGCTGCGGTGAGGGACTTAATATCGATGCTTCCGTTGGAGGTGTGCAGCACCGCCTCATCGCCCGCGCTGCAGCCGCTGACGCCGATATGGCCGTTGCTGCTGGAAAGGTTCAGTTCCTTCACGGTCTGCACGTTCGCGGCGGTCACCCGTCCGTTGGAGGTGGCGGCCCTGACACGCAGGGCGGAGACCGTGTTCAGGTTGACCGCGCTGTTGGATGTGCGGATATCCACCGCCTTCAGAGCGGGCAGATCATCCACTGCCACCCTGCCGTTGCTGCTGGCGATGCTTACATCACCGGCCCAGACGGCGGGCAGTTCCAGCCTGATCTCCTCCACCACATTCCCGTTCTTTCCGGACAAGAGGGTGAACAGAGAGTTGAAGAAGCTGAAGGTGGGACGCACCCTGCGCCTGCCCGTATGGGTGAGGGTGAGGACGCCGTCCTTTACCGCCGCGGTGTACACATCCTGAGGATGGGTATAGTAGGTAAGGCGGATCCGGTCATCGGCAGAGGGGTACACCCTCACGGGGAAATCGTTGGAGGACAGGGAGACGGCGGTCACATCCGCGGCGTCACAGACGAATTCCTTCTTCGTGTAGACCGCGGGGTCCCCGGAGCCCTGCTTTTCATCATCGCCGGCTGCGGTATCAGCGGCGTCATCCTCATCATCCCCGGCATCACCGGCAGCGGGAGCGGCATCCGCGGGGGCGGCATCCTCAGGGATATCATCCTCACCCCGTGCTTTCATTTGCCTCACCTCTCGGCCTCGGGCTTGAAAGCGAGGGTGAGTACCTGGACATGGAGGTCAATTCTATCAGTTCACCGGAAGATATGAGGGACAAACTGAATGAGCAGATGACTGAAGGTATATACATATATGCTGTTACTGTTCTTGCAGAAGATGCTCAGAATTCTATGGCTGCATTTGCCGGGGCTGATTACAGAGT
>PITV01000126.1 GCA_017577285.1 Clostridiales bacterium | reverse complement strand
GTTATATACTGCCCTATGCCACCCTTCTTTTAAAAAAGGGCGGGGAGGAAAACTACAGACTGGTCATGGAAATGCTGAAGAAATGTCAGAAAGCACCTGATCTTACTCAGCAGTACCGCATCCGGCTGTTCATAAACTACGCCGCGGCCCAGTACAAGCTGGGCGAGACGGCGGCAGCCATACGCAACATGGAATCCATCGCCCGTAAAAACATCACCGGAGATATCTACACCGTTCTGGGATATCTGTACGTGGAAGCGGGGCAGCAGGAGATCCCGATCCCCGCGAACACCGGAGAAGGCAGTGAAGGCACAGAGGAAGACGCAGAGGGAGAAAACAGCAGCGCGTCCGCCGAAACCCTTTCCTCCCGGGAGTATTACTTCAGAAAAGCCATCGAATTCGGGCAAAAAGGCATCGAATATGATGATGAGGATCCCATCGTGCTGGACAACATGGGTCAGGCTTATTACCGTCTTGCAGGCGATAAAGTGACTGCCCGCGAATATTTTGAGAAAGCGATCGCCCTGAATCCCAAGCAGATCGATACCCTGTATTTCCTCTCCCGGTACGATATTGAAGAAGAGAAATATCAGGACGCCATCGACAAACTGGAAACGGCCCTGGAGGGCAATTTCAGCGTTCTGAACTACTGCACGAAGGAAATGTGTGAAAGCGAACTGGCAAGCCTGAAGGAGAAGCTGTGATGAAAAAGGTACGCTGGGGCATTCTGGGAACAGCCGACATCGCCCGCGGCTGCTTCATTCCCGGCCTGCAGATCGCGGATAACGCCGAGCTGTATGCCGTTGCCGGCCGAAATATCGATAAGGCAAACGCGTTCAGGGAACAGTTCGGCTTTGAGAAAGCCTACGGCTCCTATGACGAGCTGCTGGATGACAGCGCCGTGGATGCCGTCTACGTTCCCCTGCCCAATCATCTGCACGCGGAATGGGCCATGAAGGCCATGAAAAAGGGAAAGCATGTCATATGCGAGAAACCGCTGGCGATCTCCAAAGAGCAGGCGCAGGATATGTTCCGCTGCGCCCGCGAGAACGGCGTGTTTCTGATGGAAGCTTTCGCCTATCTCCACTCTCCGTATACAAAAACGCTTAAAGAAGAAATCAGCAGCGGCGCTATCGGCAAGGTCAGGTATATTGAAAACGCGTTCATCGTACAGGAGTGCCTGCCGGACAACATCCGTCTGACAAAGGAATGGGGCGGCGGAAGCATGTATGATCTGGGGGTATACTGCACCAGTCAGATGCTGTATCTGCTGGATTCCATGCCTTTCTCTGTCCGCGGCTGCGCGGAATACAGTACCGGCGGAGTCGATCTGTTCACATCCGTACAGATGCAGTTTCCCGAAGGGATCACAGCCTGCTTTGACTGCGGCATGATCCTGCCCAGAAGCGAGGAGCAGTGCGTCACCCGGCTGCAGATCCACGGCACAGAAGGCAGCATCAGATCGAACCTTCAGTACTTCAACCAGTGCGGAAAGCTGAGTTATACAGTGACAAACAGGAACGGAACCGTTGAAAAGACCGTTGATGTCCCCCACAATTACGCTCTGGAAGCGCAGCAGTTCGGCAGATGCATCCTGAACGGGGAATCTCCCCTGGTAACGGAAGATTTCTCGCTGCGGGTCGCGGAGATCACCGATACGGCACTTGATGCCATCGGTTTCTGATGCTGCATGAAGTCTGCCCGTTCCGAAACATCTTATAAGCGAATATGAAAAAGTCCACCGGCCGGTGGACTTTTTTATACTGTTCTTTATCTCAGAAAGAACGGGATCATGCTTTGTCATTCGGTTTTTACGGCAATGCGTGTAGAGGGCGCAGCTCCGCTCTGCAGATCAGCGATAGTATACCGGGGACTGCCGATAATGACCTCCACCCCCTGCAGCGCGCACCGGAGGGCATACTCCAGTTTCGCGCCCGCGCCGTTGGCACCGGCCCGGGAAGCGCCGCGGCAGTGCGTGCGCAGTTCCTCCACCTTGCGTTCCAGTTCGGCATTATCCCTGCCGTATACCTCTCGTACCAGAGTGGACGGATCGGCAGGATCCAGATATATGCCTTCTGTGGAAGTCAGCAGGATCAGCTGCTTTGTGTGGACCAGTTCAGCAACGACCGCGGCGGTCTCATCATTATCCACGCACTCCACCACCTGGCTCTCCGGATACCGGCTCTGTATCAGGGAAAGCTCCATCTTCCGGTTTTCCTCATCGGATACGCAGTCGTTGTAATTGATGATGGGAATGGCCCCCTGCTCCGCGGCACGCAGCAGGAGTCCCAGCAGATGCTGGCGTTTCTGCGGATCATTGAAATGATTGTGTTCCACCAGCACCTGACGTATGCCGAACTCGGGACGCACGAAACGGCGGTAGGTTTCCATCAGGATGGCCTGTCCCTGAGCGGAATAATCCGTCTTGTTCTGCTCATTATCCCCATGCAGCGCTTCGCCGGTACGCTTCATATAATCAACGCGTCCGATCTCCGTTGCGCCGGAGGATACTAAAATCATGCCCGGCCGCAATTGACGGGACAGCCGGGCAAAAATGTTATAATCGATATCATTGTCCTCACGGCGGATCAGCGCCATGGAACCGATTTTGATGACTAATTCTACAGGCATACTCAGAAAAGCACCGTTTCCTTACTGTTTTGTTCCGCAGGTAACGCAGAAATTGGCGTCCGCAGCCAGTTTCGCGCCGCAGTTTTTGCAAACCTTGGTTCCTGTCGCGGTGTACACCGCCGTCTTTACGGGCACGGGTTCTGCTGCGGGAGCGGAGCCGATGGCATTGAACTTGTCTCCCCCGCTGCTTCCGGCTGTGAAACCGGTGTTTCCGAAGGAAGGCTGAGTCTGCGCAGTGCCGGTGACACCCTTGGCGGTATGACTGTCAATGACCCTTTCCACCTCGGCGGGAAGAGAGATATTCTCGATGGTCACGCTGCACAGTTCAAGCCCCAGATCCGCCACGGCAGGGCTGACAGTCTGCATCACATAGCGTCCCAGTTCCTCATAATTGGCAGCCAGGTCCAGTGCGGGAATCTTGCTTTCGGCAATGGCATCAGACAGACCGCTGATCAGACGGCTCTTCACGGCATCGGATACGCCGTCCACCGTCATGTAGGCGGATGTTCCGAACACTTCACGCATGAAGACCACCGCGTCCTTGACCTTGAAGGAATATGTGCCGAAAGCGCGCAGACGCACCACACCGAATTCGGGATCGCGCATCATGACAGGATTGCTGGTCCCCCACTTGCGGCCGGGGAACTGATGCATGTTCACAAAGTAAACTTCAGCCTTGAAGGGGCTGTTGAAGCCGTATTTCCAGCTCTGCAGAGAGGTGGTCAAAGGCATGTTCTGCGTGCTGAGTTCAAACCGGCCGGGGCCGAACACATCGCCCAGATTCCCTTCATTGACCATAACGGCGTTCTGGCTTTCACGCACGGTCAGCTGCGCGCCGTTCTTGATCTCATGGTTTTTGCAGTCAAAGCGGTAAACCATCGTACCGGCATTGTTCTCCGTCCATTCGATCACATCCACGAACTGTCTGCCGAATTTCTTGAATAATTTAGAGAGGCACATATGCTCTTCCTCCTGTGTAACTGCTGTATTGCGGTTGAGCCGGTCAGCCAAGCCGGAGCGCGGTCAGCGCCCGCAGATTCTCCAGTTCCGTCACTTTCTCAACGTGCATGTCCAGATCCAGATAGTTCTTCACCATCTCGAAGCTGTCCTTCACATGGGCATCAGCCCGGCGGCGGAAATCCTCCTCATCGCTGTCGGTGCCCTCAGCGGGAATGACCGCGAGACGGATATGCCGCAGATTCACAACGGCAACGGCGTAATAGGCGTCATCCACATAACGTCCGAAGAAATTGTTGCGAAGGGCGCTTTCCAGCCTTCCGCGACGTTCCTCTGGATTGTTATGCTCCCACATATAGATCTCGCCCTGAGGCATATCGATATCGTACAGGATCACTTTGTCTTCTTTGCTGAGGCGGGAACGCAGATAATCCAGCGTTCTTTCCACACGGCCGTAATCATCGATATCGCCGCAAAGCATCTGATGTGTCAGATCATCACGGATCATGGTCATGACCGTTTCGGTATCATAATACTCATCACTGTCATCCGCATGGAGTTTATCCAGGATGCGGCGCAGCTCCACCATGATCTCCGTCTGCTTTTCACTATCCTCTTCCACTCCGAACAGCGGCATGCTGGGACGTCCGTAGCGCAGATATCTGCTCAGCTTCTTTCCGTCCGCTCCGCCCATACGCACGCCGACAGCATCGATCACCTTGCTTTCCAGCGCCTCGACAGCCTCCTGCTCATTATAAGCCAGGTAGGGGTGATGAAAGCCAATGGCATGCCAGTTGATCTTCTCATACAGGTCGTTTCCAAGCTGTTCGTTATCCACTGCAAGCAGCAATTTGTACATAGAAACCCTCCATGCAGAAAAAGTGAACCGTGAACTTTTTAATTATACTGTGATTTCCCCTTTTTGACAAGTTATATAAATATGCACCGCTTTGTACAAAAGAGTGACTTATTTCTTCTCCCTGACCTTGTAATACGAGGAGATGAAACCGGCGAAAGCTCTGCCCGTCATAACCTTGTGAAGCAGGATGGACAGTTTCTGATCCGGAGACGCGATGCACTTGCGCAGGGGCATCTTCTTTCTGGAGAGAAGCTTTGCCACTTTCCTCCCCAGCACAGCGGGATCACTGCCGTTTCCCTCATCGTGATCGATCACGGCATGCACCCGGTCAAAGGATGCCTTGTAGGCGGAATCCGCGCCTGTTCCCCTGCTGATATGGCGGTAGGCCTGGCCCCCGCCGCTGTGATCGCCGGGTTCGATCAGCGTTACCTGGATGTTGAAGGGCTCGCACTCCACGCAAAGCGCTTCGCAGTATCCCTCCAGCGCGTGCTTGGACGCGCTGTAAGCCCCCTGGAAAGGGGTTGAAAGCACACCGTTGATGGATGAATAGCACACGATCTTTCCGCCGCCGTTTTCGCGCATAAGCGGAAGGACGCGCTGGATCATGGATGTCTGGCCGAAGAAATTGGTGTTCATAACGCCTTTGATCTCATCCTCGGTATATCCCTCACAGCTGCCCCATACCAGATATCCGGCACACAGGACAAGGACATCAGGCGTTCCGTAAAGGGAAAGCGCTTTTTCGCAGAAAGCATCCATACTTTCCGGTTTCGTCACATCCAGAGGCAGACGGTAGCCCGTATCGCTCTCGCCCTCTTTGCCTTCAAAACTGCGCGCGCCGGATACTGTCTTGTAACCGGCCGCCTGAATGGCGCGCGCGGTATAGAGTCCCAGACCGCTGGAAGCTCCTGTGATCCATACAACAGCCATGTCAGTTCCTCCCCGTCAAGAATTTATATACATTATATGGCCGATTGTGCTATAATACAATAAGGGTGCAGAGAAAGTGCATCTTATTTCCCTGACAAGGAGAACCATTATGGCAACAGCGATCCTGGCACCAGGCAAGGAACAGAGAGTTTTTTCGGGGCATCCGTGGGTGTTCCGCAGTGATATCTCATATGTGAAAGGCAGCTGCAAACCCGGTGAAGTCGTGCGGGTGGAGAGCGCGAAGCACCGTTTTCTCGCGATGGCTGTGTACAACCCGAACTCCCAGATCGCGCTGCGCATCCTTTCCCATCACGATGAAAAGATCGACAGTGATTTCATTCATGCCAGAGTCCATCGCGCGCTGGAATACCGCCGCAGTTTTGCCGATCTGCAATCCTGCCGCCTGATCTTCGCAGAATCAGACGGTCTTCCCGCCGTCATCGCGGATCAGTTCGGTTCTGTCATCAGTCTGCAGTGCCTGTGTCTGGGCATGGAACAGTTCAAGCAGGATATCTGTGACGCGCTGGAGGAAGAACTCCATCCCATAGGTATCTATGAGCGCAATGACGTGCCGGTGCGCGAGCTGGAGGGAATGGAACAGATGACCGGGCTGCTGCACGGCACAGTGCCGGATATCGTGGAGATGCGCGAGAACGGCATCCGCTTCGGCGTGGATGTAAAAAACGGACAAAAGACCGGCTTTTTCCTGGATCAGAAGGAGAACCGCGCTGCCATGGCCCCCTTTGTGAAGGGGAAACGGGTGCTGGACTGTTTCAGCCATACCGGTCCCTTCGCCCTGCACGCGGCGAAATACGGCGCTGCCGAGGTCATTGGTGTGGATATTTCCGAATACGCCTGCCAGTGCGCTGCCCAGAATGCAAAGCTGAACGGTTTCACCAATGTCGGTTTTGTCGCTGCCAATGCCTTTGACTACCTGAAGGAAAAGAGCATGACCGATGAAAAATTCGATGTGGTCATCCTGGACCCCCCCGCTTTCACCAAAACGCGCCAGGCGGTAGACGGAGCCACCCGCGGATACAAGGAGATCAATCTGCGCGGGATCAAGCTGCTGAAGGACGGAGGGTATCTCATCACCTGCTCCTGCTCCCAGCATATGCTGCCCGAGCCTTTCAAACAGGTGGTACTGGATGCTGCGAAGGACTGTCATGCCCGCCTGATGCAGGTGGAATACCGCACACAGGGCCGTGATCACCCCATCCTGCCCGCCGCTCCGGAGACCCAGTACCTGAAATGCGGCATTTACAGAGTGGAACAGTCAAGCATTATTTGAATGTTTTTCATGCAAGCTCAAATAAAAATACAGAGAAAGAACAATGATAACACTGTGCTGATTCATTGCTCGTTCTCTGTATATTTTTAACAAAATTCAAGAAAAAATATGCGGTTTTTTCGTGATATTTGTTGACAAACGCGAAAAAATAGCATAAAATGAGCATGATCGGCAAAAAGCCGCCGGCCACGCGGGCCGGAGGTGTGCTGTTTTCTTATACACTTGTACCCCAGTTTATTTTCATCGCAGGTGGCAATAGCCGCTTTCGCATAGTTTCTCGGCAGGATCCGTTC
>PITV01000125.1 GCA_017577285.1 Clostridiales bacterium | reverse complement strand
ATGCATCTCCTTTCATCGGACGCTTGCTTGTGCCTGTGCTGATGAAGAAAATAAGACGGGAAACACTGGGCGATTCAATCAGTTTTTGTATCAGCGGCGGCGGGGCATGTAATAAAGACACGTTCCGTATCGTAAACGGCTGCGGGTATCACCTGGAAAATGGGTATGGAATGACCGAGATCGGAATTGCCTGCGTGACGCTGAAAAAGAAAGCGGGAGACCGTGACGGGAAAACAGTCGGAAAGATATTCCCGTCCCTGAACACTAGCCTCAGTTCCAACGGGCACCTGATGGTAAAAGGAGATTCATGCTTTGCTTACCGGTATGCAGATGGTGTTCCTGTTCCGCGAGACACAGAAGCGTGGTTCGATACCGGTGACTGCTTCGATACTGAAAAGGACGGAGAACTGCTTTTCAAGGGCAGGGAGGATGATCTGATCAATTCATCTGATGGCGAAAGGATCAATCCAGAAACAATCGAATCTCTGCTCAGTCTGACGTTTCCCGTGTGCGTGGTTTGTCTGTCTTCAAATGTGCTGACCATGCTCGTCGGGGCATCCGGTGGGGACTATGTGTCTAAAGAACGCAGGATGCAGGTGGTGGAAGCTGTAAATCATGCAGTGGAAAAACTGCCTGTGCATATGCGTCCCAGACGGGTGCTGTATACCTATGAAACGATCCCTGTTTCATTAAGCTTCAAGTACAGAAGGAAAGAAATCACGCGGCTGTTGGAGCAGGAACTGCTGACAGCATGCAATGCAGAGGAGTTCATTTCTCCTGAAGGAAGGCAGACTGCCGCTGAAGAAGAAAACGCTGTTGTAAATGAGATCATCGGTATTACGAAGGATATACTGAACTGTACTGATGAAGTTACCCCGGTCAGCAATTTCTTCACAGATCTCGGCGGTGACAGCCTGTCCTATATCGAGTATCTGAATGCACTTGAAACGCATTTCCGGATCAGGATTCCTAAAGAAGAAACCGGAAAATGTGTATCGCCTTTGTCTGTATATCATGTTATCGCGGGAGCCGCGAAAACTGAGAGGTAATGATGCGCTATTTTATGCTTTGGTTTGTGAAGATAACGGGAATAATACCGTTCCTGCTGCTGTACAGACCGGTCAGATATTATGAAAATGATAAAAGCAGAGAACGGTCTGATGCCAGCGAGATACTGATCGCCAATCATACCACGATGATGGATTTCGCGATGATGCTTTTTATCTACCCTCTTCGCACGATCCGCGTGCTTATGGCTGAAGTACTCTTCAAGACGCCCCTCAGTGCGTGGTTTATGAAGCAGCTTCACGGCATCAAGGTGAACCGGGATATCCCGGAGAACACAGACCGTTTGTCAGAGGCGATCGATACGCTGGTGAACGGCGGCATCGTTGGAGTGTTTCCGGAAGGAAGGCTGAATAAAGGCGGAAAGAACTATGGTCCGTTCTATCCTTTCCATTCCGGAGCGGCATATCTTGCTTTAAAGACAGGAGCGAAAATAAGGCCGGTTTATTTCAATGTCAGGTGCGGATTTCATTGTTCCGGAATGATGATCGGCGAGCCGGTCGATCTGCGTTCCGCCTTCGGAGAAACGACTGACAGTGCGAACCTTGCGAATGCTACGAAACTCCTCCGGTCTAAAATGGAACAGCTGCGTGAAATGCTGAGCTTCCAGTCCGGTCACCAGAAAAAATCACTCTTTACCAGGTTTACTCATGGAAGCGCGTTGCTGGGTATGCGTATCGGTTTCCGCCGCCGTGTCCATTATGAGTCAGAGGATTTCACCCTTGACGATATACACAGGGCAAGCGTCATTGCGTGTAATCATACCGGTGTCTTTGATCCGCCGCTCCTTTACACGGTATTCAGAAAATTCCGGCCGCATATACTCGCGGCGGAAGCGCTCTATAAACAGCCCATGCTCGCGATCCTGCTCAGAAGACTGGGATGCATCCGTGTTGACCGGAATGTTGTGGATATGGAATCGTTTCATATCATGACTTCTGTACTGCAGAACAATGAGTGTGTGGGTATCTTCCCGGAGGGGAAGATATCTGAAAACGGTGAACTCGCTCCCTTCCATCCGGGTGCTGTACTGGCTGCCATGGCTACAGGCGTTGATATTATTCCCGTGTATATCGCGGGAGAAGCGAAAGTATTTGGCAGAAAAGGGCTGGATATCTGGATCGGCAGACCGCTGAAGGTGGACGGGAACATGACACCCGATAATATAAAGCAGGGTACGGACCGCTTGTATGATTCAATCAATCGCTTGAAGATACTGTCTGGGGAGGGCGGAAAAAATGAGTGAAAAATACTTTATGGATCTGCTGACTGAGGAAGAACAGGCTTTGCATGTCAGGCTTTCAACTGTCGGTGAACTGGAAAAACTGACTTTGGAAAGATATGCCGCAAAGCCGGCGATCAATACGCCTGCCGCCGAACTTACTTATGCGCAGATGTGGGATATGGTGGGACGCTTCCGCGGCTTCCTTGCCGGAGAGGGGATAAAAACCGGTGAGAAGATCGCTGTTGCGCTTCCCAACAGCGCGGAATGCATTGAGGCGTTCCTGGCTGTTACCACTTACGGCGCTATCGCGGTCATGGTTGCGGGAACAGGTCCTGTACAGTCAAAGGAAGAGGCCTGCGGTGTGGCGGGCTGCAAATATGCCTTCTGCCGTGAAAATTTGAATGGTATCATATGCTGGGATCCCGCGGAGATCATTTTGCCAGGGGCCGCTCCTGCTGCTGTTTTGAAGCCGGAGGATCCCGTGGCGGCATTCTTTACCGGCGGAACGAGCGGCACGCTGAAATGCGCGCTCCTTTCCAACAAGGCACTCATGACCGGCACCTATAACGGTGTTTTCGGACCATCTCCAGTATTCGGGCAAAGGTATTACGGGCTTATACCGTTTTCTCACATATTCGGTACAGTAAGGAATATGCTCACATGCTTCCTCACGGGCAGCTGTATACGTCCGTGCACGGATATGTCCGCGATCGTTCAGGATATGAAAGAGTATAAACCTACACTGCTGGTACTGATCCCCGCACTGGCCGGAATGCTTCTGAATCTGACAAAACTGTACGGCAAAGATGTGTTCGGCGGAGAACTGAAACTGATCGTTACCGGCGGCGCGCCTCAGCATACAGAAATGGCAAGGGTGTACATTGAGGATCTCGGCATCAACCTGGTGAGCGGATACGGCCTGACAGAGACTGCGAATCTGGTGAGCGGAAATGTTGAGGTGCTGACACATCAGAATTCTGTCGGCAAGGTATACGACTTCCAGGAGGTGCGTTTCGTGGATCAGGAGATCCAGATCCGCGGCGATAATATCTTCCTCGGATATATAAATGATCCGGAGGAGACAAAGGCATCCTTTGACGGAGAATGGTTCAAGACTGGCGATCTTGGATATATGGATGAAGAAGGATATCTTTTCATCACCGGAAGGATCAAGAATCTTATTTATTTCTCCAATGGCGAGAAGATCTGCCCGGAACAGATCGAAGCGCGCGTGGACCGCATGCCGGGTGTGAAGGCGTCTATGGTATCTATGAAAAAGAACAGCTTTGGCGCCAATGTGCTTACCTGTGAAGTCTATACTGACAAGGATCAGCCTAAGACGGAGACAAGGATCCGTTCAGCAATCGATGAAATGAATAACACTCTTCAGGATTTCACCCGGATCCGTCAGGTGGTTTTCCGCTATGAGGACTTTCCCAGGACCGCCGCAATGAAGATCAGGAGGCAGTAACGGCATGTCACATGATGAGATCGTAAAGGAAATGAGAGATATCCTGACAGGACTCAGGCCTGATATCGATACAGCTCAGACGGCCGACAGCACGAGGCTTGCAGATGATCTTGGAATGGACTCATTAACACTGCTGCTGATGGCGCTCAAATCGGAGAAAGTGTTCGGCATCCGCTTCGAGAACATGCAGGCTTCATCGTTTGCTACTGTTGGAGATGTCTGCAGATATATAGAAGGGAAACTGCAGTGATGGCATCCGCAGAAAAGTGGACTACGCGCGAACTGAAGCCCGGGGACATCATACGCGCGGACACAGGCAGGTATTATCATATGGGGATCTACATCGGCAATGAGCAGGTCATCCATTTTGCCGGTCCGGATCCTCAGCATCTGACTGATGCTTCTGTCGCAAGGATCCGTAAGGACAGCCTCAATGTGTTTTCCATGCAGGGAAAGATCGAGGTGCGGGATTATTCTTTGCGCGAGCGCATAAAGAAAAATTCCGCGAAGAAAGTGATATCTCTGGCCGAAAGTCACCTCGGAGAAGGCGGATATGATATCATATACAACAACTGCGAGCATTTTGTGAATCTGTGCGTATTCGGAGTCGCCTATTCGACACAGATAGACAATATGCGGATCGAGGCTGAGCAAGGAGCGAAAAAATGCACGTAAAAAAGTGGCAGGCGATATGCGGACTGATCACGGACGGATGCGAATCGCTTGAAGCGACATCCATGACCATGCGTGAGCTTTTCTGTGAGATCACCGCCCGGGAGCGGGTGCTCATATCCTGGCCGGAAGGCCGGAAAATGCTGCGCATGCGTTCCGGTGAATTCCGCAAAAAGGTCATTTCAGCCGCGCATAAACTGCAGAACGTGAGCGGGAATCCTTTGATCGGTCTTCACCTGACCAACAGACCGGAATGGCCCGTATTCTACTGGGCGATACTGATGTCAGGACATAAACCGCTGATACTGGATACACGGTTTGACCTGTTCCGTTACAGGGATCTGCCTGACACGGAAGGCATATCCTGCATCACGGAAGACCGGCAGTTCCCGCTCGTGATATCACCGGATTCTCTGCTCTCCGAACACTTCGAGTCTGATCTGGCGTATTTTGAGGACACATGGGCGGATGAGACAGTCTTTACAAAAGAAGAGGCGGATGGAAAACCAATCGGAGTTATGTATGACGGAAAGGCTCTGTGTGGCCAGATCCTGAGACTGCGGTATATTTACCGTTCCGGACTTCCTGTCATTTATCCTGCTTCTGAAGGTCCGCTGAAAGCGGCGGTTTCAGAACAGCTTTCGTCCATGAGCGGATTTATGCCGGCGGTACTCTGGTATCCGTATTTTGAAAAGGAAGTATTTATCGTTCGTGAGGAGCGTGCGGATGATCTGGCGATGCTCTGCAGGATAGCCGGAGCGACGCACCTGTTTGCCGGAGGTGAAAGCCTTGACAGGATGGCGGAATGTATTGCCGGGCTGATCAGAAAAACGGATCAAAAATCGGGGGAGCAGATCCTTGCATGGCTGTACGGAGATGCCATCGTCAATAATTATAAACAGCTGACAAGGTATATGGCGATAGCGACGAAAGCACGCAGGAACCTTCTTGGAAAAAGATTGAACTGTATAGTGGCGGCGGGCGATCCGCCGGAATCCCGTACTGTTGATCTTCTGAACCACCTTGGGATCTCCTGCAGAAAAGGATACTTCAATCCTGAGTTCGGTGCCGTGTGCATGGATACGGCTGAACAGTTTGAAGAGAAATCCACAAGCGTGACCGCCGGAACATTCCTTGCGGATGTATACGGAAGCCTGGACGATACCGGTAAACTGCAGTTTTCCGGCAGGTATGGCGCGACCGGGTATCTGGCGGACGGAAATATTGAAGCAATCGGGCAGCCTTTTGAAACCGGTCTTTCCGCCGGGATCGACAGCCGCGGCAGAGTTCATTTTTCCCGGAACAAGGACACCGGCACGAACCGGCCGGCTGTTAAGTTCGATCCGGCGGATGTGGAACATATCCGGGAGTTGTACGCTCAGGTGCTGCAGCTGCCTGTGGAAAATATCACGCCGGAGATGCATTTCTTTATCGATCTTGGAGGAGACAGCCTTAACTACTTTATGCTGCTTCAGCATATCGAGGTGGAATACGGTATCCATTTATCTCCGGAAGAAAGAATATATCTGACATCCGCGCGGCACGCGGCGGAAACACTGTATCAGTACAAACAAATGAGGGGGAACGAACAAAATGAGAAAGCTTAAGGGGTTTAAACTGTTTCTGTATGCAATGGCGGGACTTGGTCCCAACCTGATGATGACGCTGGTCACGGGATACCTGAATGACGCGTTGCTGGCGCCCGCGGGCATCTCTCCCGCGAAGACCTTTACCGGGGCAATCCTCGTTTCAGCGGGATTGTGCGCTGTGCTGTTCTTTGCGGCAAAAGTGATCGATGCCTTCATTGACATTCCTATGGCTTATCTTACTGACAGACTGCATGTGCGTATGGGTCGCAGAAAGTTCGGCATCATCCTTGGCTGGGTGCCAATGGTCATTTCATTCATCCTTCTCTGGCTGCCCGGGATTTACAGCGGAACGGGAGCAACCGGAACGACCATTATTTCAGCGATACTGCTTATCCTTTTCTATTCTTCATACACACTGACATTTGTTTCCTATTACGGATCATTCTCGACGGTGGTGGAGGATTCAAAAGCCCGCACATCACTTTCTCATTACAAGGCGTTCTTTGATACTGTGCAGTATTGTCTGGCATACGCGCTTTTCCCCGCGCTGCTGCTTAAACTGCTGGGCGGAACAGAAGCAGGCGCCATCTCATCTGCGCTGTTGAAACTCGCGCCGCTGATGCTCACCATGCTGATCCCTGTTATCCTGCTTCATGAAAACAGTGAAGATGAAAAGGTTGAAACAAGGATTCCTCTCTGGCAGAGCATCAAACTGTCCTTTGCCAACAAGTCATTCTGGAGATGGCTGCTGGTCCTTTCCATGATGCATATGGGACTGATGCTCTTCCTGACCGGTATCGGCACCACAATCCCGGACAGCCTGCTGGGAATCGACGGATGGAAAGTGACTGTGATGAATTCCGCCGCGTTCGCGCCCGTGCCGCTGATGCTGCTCCTCTTCAATTTCATCAAAAAGAAGCGCGGAGTACGTTTCTCGCTGCAAACGGCTATCATTGCGTTCGGTATTGCGATGTTCACATTTGCCGCGGCCTGGAAGGGACTGGGGAATAATGG
>PITV01000124.1 GCA_017577285.1 Clostridiales bacterium | reverse complement strand
GTTCTGCTGTATGTATCCGCGATCGTATCCATGATCATTACTACAGCGGTCACTCAGATCCCGGCGGTTGCTGGGGCATTTGGATTTGCGCCGGTCATCTGGACTGATCTTCTTATTGCCGCGGGTCTCGGACTTTGCATGATCCCGTTGGTGGAACTGGTCAAACTGGTGCAGAGGATGATCCGGAAGGAAAAAGAATGATCCGGTGATGCCTGTTTGATGTATTAAGGAATGAATATGTTATCAAAAGCGTGCCTTCATTAGAAGAAGGCACGCCTTTTTATATATAGAATGAGCTTCTTGTATAATGAAATAAAACCAAACTTTATTATAATTGTATTGACAATAAGTTGCACTTGTGTTACAATGCATATGTAAGTGATCATCGGAGGTGAGAGCATAATGAAAAATGATCTGCATACGGCGGATGCACATAAGGGACATGAAGAAAACAGCTTTAAGGAAAGACTGGGAAAAACCATCCGGAAATACCGGCTGAATGCAGGCGTCGGCGTAAAGGGGCTGGGGGAGAAACTGGGCGTATCCGCTGCTACGGTAAACTACTGGGAGGGCGGCAGGTTCTGCCCTGTTCCCGAAATGATGGCGCGTCTGTGCCGTATGTTCGATATTCCCCCGGCGGAACTGCTTGGGCTTGAGGAAAATGAAGGAACGATGGATGAAAAGAATTTGCTGGAGAATTACAGACAGATGAGTGATCTGGGTAAGCAGTTGGCTTTTTCTGCTGTGAATGCCATGGCGGAGGAAGAACGGAAAAATTATGAGCGTGAACTGAAGGAAACATACAGGCCCTTCCTGCTGCATAGCACACCTGCCGCAGCTGGTACTGGATACGGATTCAGCGATTTTCCGACACAGTGCACCTTTGCAAGAGTGAACGCGAGAAACATGAGGAGCGATGCTATTGTCAGGGTATCCGGCCGCAGTATGGAACCGGTCTATAAAGACGGGGATATGGTGTATCTGAAATATACGCAGGATATTTCACAGGGTGATGATGTGGTATGTTCCACTCAGGACGGCGCTGTCATCAAGCGCATGGGAAAGGGAAAACTGTATTCCATCAATACGGATTATCCCTTCGGCCCGAAATTCGAGGATGACCATGTAAGGGTGATCGGGAAGGTCATGGGGGTAGTCGTTCCGGAAGATCTGGCGCAGGAAAAGGACAGGCATTTCCTGAGTGAAGTATACTGTTATGAGGTCAAACAGATGCTGAAACGGGTGCGGCCGGAAAGCTGATTTCCGGAGATACCGGAGTATATGATGATCTGCAGTACATGAAAAAGGATGGTACGATATGCTCGCACCATCCTTTTTTGAATAAGAAACAGATATATATTGTAGAATATGTTATTTTTTGAGCAATCCGTACGGCACATACGGCCTTTGTGCATCAAGCATATCATCAAACAACTGTTCTCCGTCCTCAAGGCTTACATTTCCCATCTGCGGATCGTTCATGAAGGCAGAAAGGGCCAGAGCACGGTCTTCATTCAATATAGCGTTCAGCGCGTTCTGCTGATTCTGCACATGGCGTGTTACAAGAGGAAGCACGCCGGCAGGCATCGGACCTGCGTAAACGGGCTGGATATGATCCAGTCCGAACAGCGCGTTTGTTTCAACGACCGCGCCAAGAGGCAGATCGGGGCATTGCCCGCGGTTGGGGACGTTCACATTGCTGACAAGGTCACCTAATCCGAGCAGAGCTTTCAGCAGCAGATGTCCTTCTTCTCCGGAGGGAGTCAGATCCACAGATTCTTTCCCGCTGATCAGATCATCGCTGCGTTGCATGCGGTTCTTCAGATCACCGATGCGCCAGTCGACAGATGTCAGATTGAATTTCCACTTTCTGACTGTTTCAGGCGTCATGGTGTACCAGCGGGGAACGAATTCGGCCAGATGACGGTCTCCGGCAGCGGCAATGGCGCCGTAGCGCAGGAACAGGTCAAATTTCACGCGCTGGGCACAGTTGAAATTTGAGTTCATCCAGTTGTCATCACCGCCTTCATCATAACCTGTTTCCCGGTATTCTTCCGCGAATTTCCGGTATATGGGCATCAGATCCATCCCCCTGTAGGAGGCGCTTGTAAGCCAGGTGAAATGGTTGATGCCGGTAACTGTGGTGTACAGATCCTGCCTCTTTGCCTCTATGCCCGTTTCTTTTTTCAGCATGGAGCAGAGCAGCTTCTGCGTGCCGAATACTTCATGGCAGCAGCCGAAGGCTTTGATTCCCGGGAACACTTCATACAGAGTGCGAACGCACAGACTCATGGGATTCGTATAGTTGATGACCCATGTATCAGGCGCGAAATCGCGGATGGCTTCCGCAATGACCCTGTACATGGGGAGGGTGCGTACAGCGCGCATGAAGCCGCCGGGACCGACAGTATCGCCCACAGGCTGCCAGATACCGAGACGCTCCGGGGCGTGAACATCGCTGCGCATCTCTTCAAAGGTGGCGGGCAGGATGCTGATCACGGTGAAATCTGCGCCGATCAGTGCCTGCTCAAGCGTTTCGGCAACTGAATACTTCCAGCGGGATTTTGCATCGGGCTGGGCGCTGATCCTGTTTCCGATGATCTCGTTACGCCGGGCGGCATCGGGATCGATATCATACAGACGCACTTCACCGCAGATCTGTTCATCGTTTGCCAGATCCTTCATAAATCCCCAGGCCCAGCCGCGGCTTCCGCCGCCGATATAGGCGATCTTCAGATCAGATACGGTATTGTTTTGAATATCCTTGCGCATGAAATCCTTCTTTCTGTGAGCGGATCACATCGATGTGGTTTTTCTCATTATAGCATAACAGCGGCAGGATGAAACATGAAAATTCGCGGATCACATGAGGATAAGGTGATCTGTGCTGAGGGAGAGACCGTCAGAGCCGGCAGCGGCTTTTCCGTCACGGATGGATACCTGGATGTGACGCAGCCCCTTCTCCAGATCGGGAGCGGTCGTGAACCCGTCATCATCGTATATGGTGAAGGAGGTGTCCTTTTCGATCCAACCGTACAGGAAGAGGGAAGATGTGTCTATATCATCTGTGCTTTCAGCGGCTTTCACCAGCGGTATGATGTGCCCCCTGCGGATGAACAGCGGGAACTCGTTGAGCGCCAGATCGATATAGTGATGACCTTTGCCGAGCGGGATAAGATCGGCGTCTTCCGGCGAACGGAAGCGGATCATGAGCATAGCCTCCGGCAGGTATACACACCGCCCTCTCGCGTTCTGTTCATATACAGGCGCGATCATACAGTCTTCGCCCAGCATCACCTGATCCTCCACCCGGCATGCCAGAGGATCCTCCGGATAGTCAAAAGCCAGAGGACGGTACATCATGCTGTCTGTCAGCGCGCATTTCATGAATTCACTGTACAGATACGGGATCAGGGCATAACGCACACGGATGACGCTGCGCATATCCTGCCAGGTGCTGAAACGGTATACTTCCTGCTCACGGGCACCCAGGGCGGAATGATTGCGCATCAGGGGCGTAAAGACGCCCAGCTGAAGCCAGCGGGTCATCAGATCTTCCGTGGTATCGCATGAGAATCCGCCCAGATCCGCGCCGCAGTACAGGAAACCGGCCATGTTGAGAGAGGGCATCATGCGCAGATTGAGCAGGATATGGCTCCACCAGGAACTGTTGTCGCCCTGCCATACGCCGCCGCAGCGGTGTGCCCCTGCAAAACTGGAGCGGGAGAAAAGGAGAAAACGCTTGTCCGGATCGAATGACTTTGCTCCCTCGGCTGCCGCCATCGTCATGTGAGCACCGTAAATGTTGTGCACTGTATCGTGCCGCACAGTCTTTCCGTTCAGCACGTGATAGAAGCGGCGGTAGTCTTCATCGTTGTTGGGAAGATCACTGCCTATATGCTTCAATGTTTCGTATTCCGTGAGAGGGGCGTCCTTTTTCAGCAGTTCGCGGGCCTTGTTTCTCATTTCCTGCAGCTTTTCGGGCGTGTAGAAAAGAGCCGGTTCGTTCATATCGTTCCAGAAACCCTCGATCCCGGCATCCATCATTGCGTGATATTTCCGGCCAAACCATGTGCGGACAGCGGGCCGGAAAAAATCGGGAAAACAGCTGTATCCCGGCCAAACGCCGGCCACAAAATCTGTTCCGTCGGCTTTTTTACAGAAGAACCCTTTTTCTGCACCCTCGTCATATACGCTGTATCCGTCCAGCTGCTTTACACCGGCATCGATGATGGGAATGAGGCGGGCGTGGCGGGAGCGCATATCCGCGCACAGTTTTTTTAAATCGGGGATCTTGTCCTTGTCCCATGTGAAATCCATGTACCGGTCCATATAGTCGATATCCATGCTGACCGCGTCCAGCGGAATATGGCGGGTACGGTGCTCATTCAGCACCCGCTCCGCATCCTCTGATGAGGCGTATCCCCAGCGGCTCTGAATATATCCGAAGGCCCAGGGGGGCGGGATGTAGCTGCGTCCTGTCAGTTTGCGGAAAGTGCGGCAGATCCCGGTCAGACTGTCTTCTTCAATGATATAGCATGAGAAATTACCGTTTACAGAGGTGATGCGCACAAGGTCGATATCGGTGTATCCCAGATCCCACCGCACATCTCCGGGATCATCAATGTACACGCCGAACAGACCGCATTCTCCTGTAAAAAGAAGAAGGTTGTGACTGGCGTAGATCCCGTGCTTGTTTTCCGTGTGAGAAAAATCATCCATGTTCCAGCTGCGGTACAGATATCCGCGCTTGTTCATGGAACGCAGCGTTTCCCCGAGCCCGAACAGGATATCATCCCTGCCGGGACGGATGGTCAGGCTGACCGGACCGGAAGAATCTGTTTCTGCTGTAAAGTGCCGGATATCACCGCTGCAGACAGGCACATCCGATACGATCGCGCCGGTCTCCAGAGGGGTTCCGAAATCATAACGGTATATCATAAGCGCACCTCATTTTCATGACGATGGATCTGTATGAAATATACCACATTTTCATTGTTTTGCCAATACGGAACAGTGCTTTGCTGACCGGTTCCTCAGTGATATTCGGGAGCTTATATGATTGACGCTGAACGGTTTATATGATATAATCACCCGGTAAGGAACAAGGCCGGAGAAATGAGAAAGGACAGTGCCGGGATGCCCGGTATGATCTGTATAGAGACACATTTTTGCGGTTTGCTGTGATGTGAAAACAAGGAGGATATTTACGATGGCAAGAAATCAGTTTCCCGGATTCGGCGGCGGCGCTAATATGCAGCAGCTGATGCGTCAGGCCCAGAAAATGCAGGCCAATATGGAAAAAATGCAGGAAGAACTGGACGCGAAGACCTATGAAGCCACTGCCGGCGGCGGCATGGTGAAGTGCGTTGTTTCCGGAAAGCGTGAGCTGCTCAGCCTGGAGATCAAGCCTGAGGCTGTGGATCCTGATGACGTTGAAATGCTGCAGGATATGGTCATGGCGGCTGTCAATGAGGCTCTGCGTGCCAATGAGAAGGCCCGTGAGGAAGCCACCGGCTCCATGGTGCCCGGCGGGATGGGCGGTCTGTTCTGATGGCTTCTGTTGCAGAACCTATCCAGCGGATCGCAAATGAACTGTCGCGGCTCCCGGGCATTGGTATGAAAACAGCCCAGAGGCTGGCGTATCATATCATCGCCATGCCCGCCGATCAGGTGAAGAGCCTGGCGGAAGCGCTGGTGGAGGGCCGGACGACCGTTCATTTCTGCGAACAGTGCGGCAATTATACACAGAACACCCGGTGCGAGATATGCGAGAACGAGGAAAGGCACAACGGACAGATCTGCGTTGTGCGTGAGCCCAGGGATGTGGCCGCCATGGAGCGCATGCGTGATTACAAGGGCCTGTATCATGTGCTCAACGGCGTTCTTTCTCCCATGGACGGGATCGGCCCCGATGATATCCGCATCAGGGAACTGTTGGCGCGCCTTTCAACAGAGGAAGTGGATGAGGTGATCCTCGCGACCAATCCGGATATCGAAGGGGAGGCGACAGCCGCCTATATTGCCCGCCTTCTGAAACCAATGGGGGTCAGGGTGACCCGCATCGCCCACGGCGTGCCGGTGGGTAGCGATTTGGAATATGCTGATGAAGTGACCCTCGCCAAGGCGATGGAAGGACGTCAGGAACTGTAAAAAATCATTGATCCTGTTCCGCCGGATCCCGGAGGGGAACAGATGATCATACTGTCGGAGAGATTCGTATGCTTCATTTCTATTACGGGGTAATGGGCTCCAGCAAAACGGCTATGCTTCTGATGCAGCGCTACAATTATATGGAACTCGGCCTGAAAGTCGCGCTCGTCAAGCCCGCTATCGATACCCGGGCGGGCGTGAATATGGTTTACAGCCGTGTTGGTTTGCAGGCTCAGGCGGAGATCGTGCTTGAAAGCGGAAACAGCGTGCAGGAGCAGCTGAACTGGCTGGCCGTTCAGCATGCCCATTCCGAATTCCAGTATGTGTTTGTGGATGAGGCACAGTTCCTGACAGAGGATCAGGTGCAGGAGATGGCGGATATGAGCGCCGATCTGGAGATCTTCTGTTACGGATTGAAAACGGATTTCCTTGGCAACTTTTTCCCCGGTTCCGCGGCGCTGCTGCGTTTGGCGGAGGATATTCAGGAAGTGCCCGGAAGCCTTTGCTGGTGCGGCCAGAAGGCAACCATGAATACCCGTATCGATGGTGAAGGCAATGTTATCAAGCACGGGGAACAGGTGCTGATCGACACGACGGGCAATCAGAAACCGATCCGCTATATCGGTTTGTGCTATCGCCATTGGCGGGAGGGAAAATCCCATGCCTGAAATTTCAAACGCTGTACTGGGCTTGCTGCTTGCGGCAGGCCTGCTTTTACTTATCTGTGTTTTTATTTTTCTGCTGACAGTTCTGAAGAGGATCAAGCAGTCGGATGAAAAGCAAAAGGAAAACAAGGCGCTCCTGCAGGAGGATATACGCAAACTGAACGATCAGGTCTACGCCCTGCCACAGCGGGAGGAGATCAATCAGCATCTTTTCAACCAGTCACGCCAGAACGCGGAGTGTCTCAATCAGCTGGGAAGTGATGTGGACCGCCGCATTGAAGCGCTCAGCCAGTCACAGAC
>PITV01000123.1 GCA_017577285.1 Clostridiales bacterium | reverse complement strand
AAACACCCGGAGTTCCCTCCCCCCCGCCCCGATGAAAGACAACACCGGCAGAAGGGACATATCGTAAACCGGCAGCAACGGGGCGGTAAACTCATTAAACCCCATGAAAAAAGCCACCCGCGCGCGGACCTTCACCGCCGATGAGACGGGTGCGCCTGATTTCCCGGCTGATGTGAAGTTCATCCTTACCGTTACCAATACCAGCAATGTAACTGCCAAGAACATCACCGTCTATCAGAAGGATGTGACACTGGCCACCATCCCCGAGCTGAAGCCCGGCATGACCGTCACCATCCCCCGGCTGATCTCCGTATCCGCCCCCGGCAAGTTCCAGTGGACCGCTTCCTGCAAGGATGAACTGGGCAACAAGATGACATTCGAGAGCGAAGTGATCCAGTTCACCAGAGAGCCCGCCGCGACTGCCGCTCCCGTCACCACCCCCAGGGCGATCCCCCCTGTGCCCACCATGGTGCCTTTCGAGCTGAGGGAAGCGGAACTCAAGGCCGAGTTTGAAGATACCATCTCCCGCGATGAGAGGCTGAAGAAGATCATGAACGTGGCACTCCCCGTGCTGATCGTGCTGACCCTCGCCGTGCTGGTGCTGCTGATTGTCGCCATCATCATGCGTATCATTGCCGCGGCGAAGCATGCCAGCGCCTATGACAGCGTGGATCTGGTATCCCAGCGGGATTTCAAGGCGGTAGCGGACAGCAGCGAAAAGAAGGAGCCGTCCGAGCCTTCAGCGGAAGTTCCCGGTGATTTCCGCAAGGAAAGCGACTATGAACCCGCTGTGGATCTGAATGATGATTCCCTGACCATCGGCGCCTCCGGCGGCAGCGATTCCAAGCCCGCAGAGGAAGCCCCCGCGAAAGAGGAGCCCCCGAAGGCCGAAGAACCCGAAGAAGCTCCCGCCGCGCCCGCGGAGCGTCACGCTGTAAAGCGCGAGGATCCTTCCGAAGAGGAATAACAGAAAATAATATGCAAGAGATCACCGCCCGGCGGTGATCTCTTTTATTGCCGCTGAAAAAGCGTCACAAAAAAGCGGAAAGGTCTCCCCTTTCCGCTTTCTGATGATTCTTTGCTTCTGTCAGCGTTCCATGCTCTGCAGGAGCAGCGCGGCTCATTTCTGCAGCGCGAATTCCTTCAGATCCTCCTTGTCCTGCACGCCCACCGTGCGGCGGTCTTCCCTGCCGTTTTCAAACACGATCAGGGTGGGAATGGAGGCTACACGGTACTTCACGGCCAGCTGAGGCGCCTCGTCCACATCCAGTTTTCCGACGATGACCTGACCTTCCAGTTCTTCCGCCAGTTCCTCCACCACAGGCGCCAGCATGCGGCACGGCATGCACCAGGTCGCCCAGAAATCCACCAGTACCGGCTTGTCCGCCTTCAGGACCAGTTCTTCAAAATTATCATTGTTCAGTATCAGTTCCATTCGTTTCTTCCTCCACATTTTCTGTTTCAATGTTCTCCGCCGTATCAGCGGTCTTTTGGGCCGGAACAACAGCAATGAGTTGCGGCGCGTATTCCGGACGGGCGGCGATCCGCCTGTCGATCAGTTTCAGCATGAAATAGCTGACTGCCAGCAGCCCCAGCCCGATGCATGCCCCGGCGATATCATTCCCGATCAGCAGACAGCCGATCAGAAGTCCCAGGATCAGCGCCGCGAGAGGGATCGCATACACAAGAACGGAGATCTTCAGCACCTTCGCCTCGGGCATCTCCACCGCCACGCGGTCTCCCGTCTGCGCCTCTCCCTTTACCTGCGCCAGATGGGTGTGCGATGAACCGCCGCAGGCACCGCATTTCTCGCAGGCTTCCGGCCGCTCAAAGCATACACTGAGCATTCCGTTTTTCGATTCCTTCACAATTCCTTCACGAATCATTCCGCTACCATCCCTGTGATGTGATCACAGCAGAATTATATCACAAAGCGGCGGGAAAAACTATTGAAAAAAAACACCGATATAGTAAAATGAAATAGAAAACAGGCCTTGATCCGCGCGGGACATTTTTCCTGCCGCGGAACAGATTTTGAAAGGATCATCTGCCATGAAAAACGCATTGAAAAAAGTACTGATGAATGACCGCTGGAGTTTTGCCCGGCTTCCCCTGACAGGGGACGGCATCCCCGCCGTACCGGCTCCTGAATCCTTTGAAAAGGTGGATATCCCTCACGATTTCTGCATTTACAGAACAGAGGATTTTTATAAGGATGCGGCGGGATTCTACCGCATGACCCTGAAAAAGGAAGAGATCTCCGCCCCCCATGCTTTTCTGTGCTTTGACGGCGTCTATATGGACAGCACGGTTTTTGTCAACGGCACACAGGCATTTGAATGGAAATACGGATACAGCGCTTTCCATTTTGATATCGCGCCCTTCCTGACAGAAGAGGAAAACGAGATCATCGTAAGAGTGATGTTCCGCAATCCCAACAGCCGCTGGTATTCCGGCGCCGGTATTTTCCGTGATGTTTACCTTATTGAAAAGGGTGAACAGTACCTGCCCCTGAACGGCACATATATCCACCCGGAAAAGCAGGAGGACGGATGGCATGTCACCGTTTCCACCGAAACAGCCGGCGGGAATGCCGTTCTGTACAGGATCGGCGATGCGGAAGCGGCCTTCCCCGTATGCGGCGGAAAGGCCAGCGGAGAAATGATCCTGAAGGATGTCAGGCCCTGGGACATCGATGATCCGCAGCTGTACGACGTCACAGTTACCCTGCTGCAGGACGGCGCGGCAGCCGACTCAGATTCGTTCCGAGCAGGTCTTCGCGAGATCCGCTTTGACAGCAATGAGGGTTTCTTCCTGAACGGCAGACACGTAAAGCTTCACGGCGTGTGCCTGCACCATGATCTGGGCGCGCTGGGCAGTGCTTATAATATGGAAGCATCCCGGCGTCAGCTGAAACTGATGAAGCGCATGGGAGTGAACGCCATCCGCACCAGTCACAACATGCCCGCCTCGTCATTCATGGATCTGTGCGATGAGATGGGCTTTCTGGTGGACGCCGAGGCCTTTGATATGTGGGAAGGCCCCAAAACCACCTATGACTACGCGCGTTTCTTTAAAGAATGGATGCCCCGGGATGTGGAAAGCTGGGTGCGCCGTGACCGGAACCACCCCAGCGTCATCATGTGGAGCATGGGCAATGAGATCTATGATACGCACGGCAGTCCCCACGGAATGGAATGCATGCTGGAGATACGGGAACAGGTGTGGAAGCACGATCCTCTGCACAACGGATTCGCCACGATCGGAAGCAACTATATGCCCTGGGAGCCCACCCAGAAGTGCGCCGACAGGCTGAAGCTGATCGGCTACAATTACGCCGAGCGCTGCTATGACGAGCATCACCGGAAGCATCCGGACTGGATGATCTACGGCAGTGAAACGGGCTCCATCGTGCAGAGCCGCGGCATCTACCATTTCCCCGCGAAGGAGAACATCCTGGCGGATGATGACCTGCAGTGCTCCTCTCTGAACAACTCCACCACTTCCTGGGGCGCGAAGAGCATCGATTACTGTATCACAGCCGACCGTGACGCGCCCCAGTGCGCGGGGCAGTTCGTGTGGACCGGCACAGATTATCTGGGCGAGCCCACCCCCTACCACACCAAGAACAGCTATTTCGGCCTTGCCGATACCGCCGGTTTCGAAAAGGATATTTATTATATCTTCAAAGCGGCCTGGGATGAGGATCCCTCCCCCTTCGTTCACCTGTGGCCCTACTGGGATTTCAACGAGGGACAGATCATCGATATCTTCTCCGTTTCCAATCAGAAGGAGATGCGGCTGTTCCTGAACGGGCGCCTCATCGGATCGCAGAAGGTGGATTCCGGAAAGGATTCCCATCTGTACGCGGATTGGCAGCTGCCCTATGAAAAGGGCGTGCTGGAAGTAAAAGCCTACGATGAAAACGGAAATGAGGTCGCCTGTGAGCGCCATGTTTCCTTCGGAGATGCTGTTCAGCTGGAAGCCTCCGCCGATAAGGACACCATGAAGGCGGACGGCAGGGATATGATCTTCCTGGATGTGAAAGCCCTCGATGATCGCGGAAATCCTGTTGAAAACGCTGTCTGCAGGGTGCAGGTCCGGGTGGAAGGCGCCGCCCGCCTCGCCGGAATGGACGCCGGTGACAGCACGGATGACGATTCTTTCAAGCAGGATAACCGCCGCATGTTCTCGGGCAGGCTCCTGGTGATGCTGAAGGCCCGCAAGGCGGCAGGAGATATCACTGTTACCCTGACCTCCCCGGGTCTCAGGGAAAAGGTGCTGCATCTTCACGCGGAGGATTGTCCCGCTGAAGAAAAAGCCGGTTACGGGGATGCCGAGATCATCCTCCCCTCCGCGCCGGTCACCGAGATCCCTGTCCGCAAGGTCGAACTGACCTTCCCGGACGGCACCGTCATGAACAGGGAAAAGGAGAGCATCCGCGTGCAGGCCAGGATCCTGCCGGAAAACGCCACATACACAGATCTGACCTGGCGGCTCGTGAACGACCGCGGCATCAGCAGCACACTGGCCGGGATCCGGCTCAATGAAACAGGCACGGAAGGGATCATTACCGGAAAGTTTGACGGCGACCTGCGTGTGCGGTGCATGGCGATGAACGGAAAAGAGAATGCCTGCGTCATCAGCCAGATGGAACTGAAGTGTGAAGGGCTGGGCGCCGTGCGCCTCGACCCCTATACCTTCCTGAGCATGGGGCTGAAGGATGTGGATAACGGATTGACCGGTGCCGGCAACGAGCGCGGCATCGCCACCGCCAGTGACGCGGAAACGGTCTTCGGCTTCAGTGCCGTTGATTTCGGCGACTACGGCTCCGATGAAGTGACCATCCCGATCTTCACCCTGAACAGCGAACAGTACAGGCTGGATATATGGGACGGCGACCCCCGCGAGGAAGGCAGCGAATGCGTATGCCGCGGCCTTTACCAGAAGCCTTCCATCTGGAATGTATATCAAAGCGAGACCTTCCGACTCACACGCCGCATGAAGGGAGTACGTCCCCTGTTCTTCACTGCGTATGACAAGTTCCACCTCAAGGGTATGGAGTTCAAAAAATACAAAAGGGCATTCTCCCCGCTGGATGCCGGTGATTATACCGCCGTATACGGGGATGATTTCACCAGAGAAGGCTCGCGTCTGCTGAACATCGGCAACAATGTGGTGGCGGAACTGGGAACTCTCGATTTTGAAAACGCGGACGGACTCACCGTCACAGTCCACGGTTACAGCCCCATTCCCTGCAACACCATCCATATACGCTTTACCGACGCGGGGGGGAATGTGGATTCGATCCCGGTCGAATTCACCCATACCGGCGCCTCCTGCGAAAAGACCTTCCCGCTTCCCGGAAAGCGCGGTACCGTCAAGGCGGAGCTGGTATTCCTTCCCGGCAGTAAATTCGATCTGGATTGGGTCAGGTTCGACAAAGCATAAAACATGGTACAGCCATAAGAAAACAGTCTGCCGTACAACATAAAACGGCACCGTCTGCTCAAACAGACGGTGCCGTTTCATATCGTTGATTCAATTTTCGATGATTCACTTTCTGTCAGTTTTTTCGCGGATACGCCGGTCCATCCAAAACGAATGCCGTCACATGCTCCGCGTCAGCATCATTCTGTTTCGATCACATTTTCGGTCTCGCCGTCAAAGAAATACGCGCTTGAATACGGCAGATAGAAGGTCAGTTCCCTGTCAGATTCGGGGATCTCATGGGGTGTCACCTTCAGAATGGTTTTGACGCCGTCAGCATCCAGATACACATTGGCATTATCTCCCAGCATCTCGGTCAGTTCCACATTGGCCTTCAGAACATAGGCATCCTGACAGGGCGTCAGCGTGACAGCCTCGGGACGGAAGCCGAAGATCAGTTTCTTCCCTTCCATCGCCGCGATCTTCTCCGCCGTGCGGGCGCCCGGCTTGCATTTCAGGTCGATATCATTGCCGCCGAAATATATATGGCCTTTCTCCACTGTTCCTGTCACGAAATTCATGGGCGGCTCGCCGATAAAGCCCGCCACGAACACATTCACAGGGTTGAAATACAGTTCCTTGGGCGTGCCGGTCTGCTGGATATAGCCGTCTCTCATGACCACGATACGGTCCGCCAGTGTCATGGCCTCTGTCTGGTCATGGGTCACATAAATGGTGGTAGCGCCGGTGGAGCGGTGGATCTGGGCGATCTCGCTGCGCATGGTCACGCGCTGTTTGGCATCCAGATTGGAAAGAGGCTCATCCATCAGAAATACGCCCACCTTCCGGATGATGGCGCGGCCGATGGCGACACGCTGTCGCTGTCCGCCGGAAAGCGCTCTGGGCAGACGGTCCAGATAATCTGTCAGACCCAGGATCTTCGCCGTCTTGTTGACGCGCTCCTCGATCTCGTCCTCATCCACGCCCATCAGGGTGAGCCCGAAGGCGATGTTGTCAAACACGGTCATCTGAGGGTACAGCGCATAACTCTGGAACACCATGGCGATCTCACGCTGGCGGGGGCCCAGTTCATTGGCACGCTTTCCGTTGATCTCAAAATCGCCGCTGGAGATCTCCTCCAACCCGGCGATCATGCGCAGGGTGGTGGATTTTCCGCAGCCGGAAGGCCCGACAAACACGATGAACTCGCCCTTGTTCACTTCCAGGTTGAAGTTGTGGACAGCATGAAACCCGTTTGGATATATTTTGTTGATGTTCTTCAGTGCCAGGTAAGCCATTTTATACCTCCGGATGATACGGATGAAGCATTTTCGACAAGCGCATGGACAAAACCGTTCTTTTCTGTTATGATACCCGCAGATGAACAGGAGGAAGTGATTTGTTTGATCAACGGGATCATGAACACGATAAACATCTCCGGGCCTGCGCGTATCACTCACAGCGCCGGAATGCCGGACACGGTCATATACTGCAATTCAGGAAACGGCAGCATCCTGCATGACGGTTCCGTCAAACCGTTCACTGCCGACGACATCGTGATCATCCCGTCTTCAGAGGAAGCCGTCCTGACCGGTGATACCGATCTTTATCTGATGAGTTTTGACCATCTCACGCCGGGATTCGGACACATTACTGTGGTGACCCATGAGGACAACATCCGCATAAAGCAGCTTTTCCTCTTTGTCGCCGGCTTTGACAGTCATTCCCCGCGGGTCACCAGAGCTGTTATCCCCGCTCTGGGC
>PITV01000122.1 GCA_017577285.1 Clostridiales bacterium | reverse complement strand
ATCGTCGGCAGCTTAAGATTGTAAAAAGAGACGGGCAAAGAGAATATCACCGGTGTTACCCGCAGAAAGATACCCAGTGCGCTGCAGCGTTTCATTGACCACTTCATATATCCTGCCGAACGAAATGCGTCCTTTCAGAAACGCGTTGGCAGCCACTTCATTTGCAGCATTCAGGACGCAGCATGAAGCACCGCCGATATTCAGACATTCATACGCAAGCTTCAGAGAAGGAAATTTGTCTGTATCAGGTTCAGTAAATGTGAGTCCGGACAGCACATCAAAATCAAGACGTTTTACGCCGGTTTGCTCCCTGCCGGGATATGTGAAAGCATAAAGGATAGGCACGCGCATATCCGGAGTGCCAAGCTGCGCCTTTACTGCTCCGTCTTCAAATTCGATCATGCTGTGGACGACAGACTGCGGATGGATCGCTACCTGTATCTGTTCAGGCTTCACTCTGAACAGCCATTTCGCCTCAATGATCTCAAGCGCTTTATTGAACATGCTCGCGCTGTCCACTGTTATCTTGGGTCCCATCTTCCATGTAGGATGTCCGAGCGCCTGTTCAACTGTGGCATTCTGTATCTGCTCTTTGCTCCATTCACGGAAGGGACCGCCGGATGCTGTAAGCCAGATCCTGTAGACCGGGTTCTCTTTTTCTCCCTGCAGGCACTGGAATATCGCGCTGTGTTCACTGTCGACCGGCAGCAGCACAGGCCCGTTTACATCATCGCTGCACAGGTCCATTACCAGTTTTCCGCCTGCGACAAGAGTCTCCTTATTGGCAAGAAGAACACGTTTTCCTGCTTTTCTTGCCGCGATCACAGCCTTCAGCCCGATCACACCTACCACGGATACAAGAACATCATCCACTTCAGGCAGCGCAGCGATCTTCTCAAGCGCATTATCGCCGAAATACCACTCCCTGTCACTCAGAACTGCCGGAATCTCTGTTCCCCCTTTTGACAAGCCAAGCACACGCGCGCCGGTAGAAACTGCCTGTTCACACATTTCTTTCAGAGAAGAATAAGCGCACAGTGCATAGATCCGGTACTGATCCTTGTGGAGCGAGAGAACTTCGATAGATTGTTTTCCGATAGAACCTGTAGAGCCGAGAATGGCTATATTGCGCATATATACTTCCTTTACAGACGTATCCAGTTCAGGTAAACATACACGATAACAGTTGCCCAGTATACACTGTCAAGCCTGTCCATCATCCCTCCGTGACCGGGAAAAATATTGCTGTAATCCTTGATTCCGCAATGTCTTTTGACCATGCTGGCAAAAAGATCTCCCGCCTGTCCCGCAAGACCTGCGATCAGGCCGAGCGCAATGTAATGCCAGAAAGGTTTGCGTGCCGGTTCACATCCGGGGATCCAGCGGAAAACAGCAAAGATGATCAGGGCAAAGACGATGCTGCCGATCAATCCGGCGACAGCGCCCGCAATCGTCTTGTTCGGGCTGATCTGCGGACAGAGTTTCGTTTTGCCGAATCTGCTGCCGATAAAGTAGGCAAATGTGTCTCCAAGAAGCGGAATACCGTACGACATCAGCAGAAGTGATATCTGCAGTGATCTTCCGATATCATCTCCTGCAGCATCACGTACTGAATTCTGAACGATACCGAGCATGCACATACCGGGAAGCGTGACCATCATCAGCGGAAGGATCGACGCGCCGATATCCTCCAGTTTTGGCTCGCTGCGGATCATATCGAATGTCGTTATCACCATCACCGCGCCCACAGAAATCGTAATGATCAGAGAAACAGAAGGTCTTACGAGCATGAAAAGAGGAACGGAAATCACCATGCAAAGCCATGCGGGCCAGCTGATACATCTGTGACCGGCATTATTGAGTGCCTTGTAAACCTCATACATGGATAAACAAAGACAGAGTACCATCAGCACAGAACATATCACGCCGCCGAAATAAAGAGCGACTGCAAAAGCCAAGATCAGACCGGATGCGGTAAGTATCCTTGCTTTCATTCTTTTCTGCCTCCGAATCTGCGATCACGGTGCATATAATCATCCAGTGCCGCGTGATATTCTTTCAGTGTGAAATCCGGCCATAGCACCGTCGGAAAGGTAAACTCCGCATAGGCACACTGCCACAGCAGAAAATTGCTCAGCCGCTGTTCTCCGCTGGTTCGTATCAGCAGATCAACATCCGGCTGACCGGCTGTATAAAGCGCTTCCGACATCGTACTTTCATCTATCCGGTCAATGTCCAGTTTTCCCTGTCTGACTTTTTCCGCAATGGTTTTGACCGCGCGGATGATCTCGGGTCTTGATCCGTAATTGATAGCAATGTTCAGTTGGAGACCGGTGTTCTCCTTTGTCCTGTTTTCTGCTTTCATAAGCGCTTCCTGTTGCGGCAGAGGGAGCGCGCTCTTTTCGCCGAGGATCCTTATACAAACGTTTTTCTCGTCCAGTTCATCAATCTCAGAAATAAAGAATTCCAGCAGCAGCCCCATCAGAGCTTCCACCTCTTCCGGGGAACGCGACCAGTTTTCGGTTGAAAACGCGTAAAGTGTGAGCACTTCTATGCCGATATCACTGCTTTCGCGAATGATATCACGAAGCGTTTCAACACCCCTGCGATGCCCAAGAGCGATCTTGATCCTGTGTTTTTTCGCCCAGCGTCCGTTGCCGTCCATGATAATGGCAACATGTCTCGGCAGTGCTTTTTCAGTCATGTCTTTCCTCATTAACCTGCGTTTTGAAAGTGGAAACGATCAGCGTATCGCCGCGTACAGCAACGACCCGCTCTTCCCCGTCCCTGACGGCTTTCCCTCCACCGCGTATAGGGGCAGCGGTATACACCACCTGCCCCTCTCTGCCGTTTTCTTCTAAAACGCGTAATGCTTCCTTTAATGGTCTGCCTAAAAGATCAGGCATCAGATCTCCATGATCTCCTTTTCCTTGTCCGCGGCGATCTTATCGATATCCTTGATGATCGCATCGGTGGCCTTCTGCATCTCATCCTCGGCTTTACGCTGATCATCCTCTGTGATGGAGGAATCCTTCTTCAGTTTCTTGATCTGCTCAATCGCGTCACGGCGCATACCGCGAACAGCAACCTTGGCTTCCTCAGCGCCCTTGCGAACGATCTTTGTCAGTTCCTTGCGGCGTTCTTCGTTGAGCTCAGGAACAACAAGGCGGATGAGTCTGCCGTCGTTGGAGGGATTGAGCCCCAGATCGCTCTTCAGGATGGCCTTTTCGACCATGGGGATCGCCTTGGTATCCCACAGAGCGATCGTAAGCAGACGAGGTTCGGGAGACATGATGTTGCCCATCTGCTTCAAAGGAGTCGCAGTGCCGTAGTAATCCACTGTGATACGGTCAAGGATCTGGGGATTTGCTCTGCCGGCGCGAAGGGACTGCATATCCTTTTTGAAAAACTCAACGGTCTTGTTCATCTTGTCTTTAGTGGCGCTGATAACTGCTCTATACATAATGTACCTCCTTGATTTTCATAACTTTATTTTATTCGATTTGGCTCTTTATGGCAAGTGTTTTTTTCAATCCGTACCCGTCTGTTCATCGTTCGAAATGTAAAAATAATCTCTGTCAAAGTGAATGACACAATGATGCCGCTGATCCAGTTCCTTTGCGTGTGCAGTTATTTTTTCAAGCAGTTCGCTTTCATTTGTCTGCCCGGGTGCGAGCAGCACATCAAAGATCAGATTGATACGGTTTTCCCCCGGAACACGCCTGAAATCATGAAGTTTCAGCGGCGGATCCATCCGAGAAAGAAAATCCTGCATCTGTTTCCGGGTCTGTTCCGTTTCTTCATCGCCAGTCACGATCGGATCCAGATGCACACAAAGCGGGATTTGATACTCTCTGGCGATCTCCATTTCAGCCCTGTCGATCACTTCATGGATCTCTACGATATTGCAATCAGCACTCACTTCGGCGTGTACAGATGCCATGGATCTTCCGGGTCCATAGTCATGAAGCACAAAATCATGCACACCGAGGATACCGTCATAGGAAAGCATCTTCTTTATGATCTTTTCACCAGTTTCTCTGTCCGGTTTTCCTCCGAGAAGCCGGTCAACAGTTTCCTTCAGCACGGAGAAACCCGCTTTGAATACAAGAAGGGCCACAATGATACCCATGATACCGTCCAGATAGATCAGCCAGGGCAGTTTTTCTCCCAGCAGCATCACAACGATCATGGATACGAGTACTGCTGATGTGGCCAGCACATCGCTTATGCTGTCCGCTGAAGCAGCTGTCATAGTGGGATTATCCGTATTTGTTCCGATCCAGCCGTAAAGACGCCACAGGAAAAGTTTCATCAGGATCGCAAGCACAAGCAGAATAATGATGAGAACAGAAATATCCGGAAAGACCGGGTTCATAATGCTTTCAACCGCGCTTTTGATCAGTTCGACAGCGAAAACGATGATCAGAACACCTACAGCCATAGCACCGATATACTCGATCCTTCCATGACCGAACGGATGATCCTCATCATAGGGCTTCTGGGCCATACGCACGGTGATAAGAGCGATCAGCGATCCGCCGGCATCTGAAAGGTTGTTAAAACCGTCTGCGGTAACTGATACGGCTGCGCATATGATACCGAGCAGGATCTTCATCAGCGCAAGAATCAGATTGCAGATCAGTCCTGTAAGCGAACCGAATGTACCGATCCGCTTTCTTGTTCCCTGATCTTTATAATTCCCGCAATCCTTCAAAAAAAGTGAGATAAACGCTTTCAATGTGTCCTTCTCCTTAAAAAGATGCCGAATCCCATGTGGAATCCGGCATGTTTTGATTCAAAAATGATCAGATGATCGTAATGCACTTTGAAACACATATCTGTGCACATTCACCGCACCTTGTGCACTTCTCCACATCGATACGGGCAAAACCGTCAACAACATGGATCGCGTCATACTTGCAGTTTTTCTCGCAGCGCATACATCCGATGCAGGCTTTCATGCAGGCCTCACGTGCCAGACGTCCGGCATCGGAATTGCGGCACCGTACGAGAACAGTGGCATCCTGTGGCTTCAGCTGAATCACGCCGCGGGGACATGCCTCCACGCAGTTACCGCAGGCGGTGCACTTGTTCTGATCGATGACCGCCAGACCGTGTACGATCTTAATGGCATCAAATTTGCAGACTTTTGTGCAGTCGCCCAGTCCGACACATGCAAAATGGCAGTTTTTCGGGCCGCCGGCCAGATTGCCTGCCATACGGCAGCTCTCATAGCCATCATAGATGAAACGTTCTCTGGTTATGCCGCATTCTCCCTGGCAGATCACCCTGGCCACCATGGGTTTCTTCTCTTCAACCTGTGCCCCCATGATTGCCGCGATCGCGCTTGCTGCTTTGCTTCCGCCGGCAGCACATCCGTCTACAGGCGCTTTTCCATCTACAACAGCCTGTGCAAAGCCGTCACAGCCTGGATATCCGCAGGCACCGCAATTGGCGCCTGCAAGACAGGAGCGCACTTTTTCCACCCGCTCATCCACATCTACATGGAACTTTTTGCTTGCAAAGGAAAGGATCAAGCCAAACCCGATACCCAATACGCCAAGCACAAGCACGGCGAACAGAATGTTCTTAATATCCATACCGATCCCTCCTTACTTGACAAGACCCTGGAAGCCCATGAACGCGATAGCCATCAGGCCCGCGATCACAAGACTGCTTGGGAAGCCTTTGAAGCACTTGGGGATATCTGAAGATTCAAGCCGCTCCCGAACGCCTGCCATCAGTACGATCGCAAGCAGGAAACCGAGAGCACCGAAAACGCCGTTCAGCACGCTGTAGAGAAGGTTGTAATCTCCCCTGACATTCAGCAGGGTCACACCCAGTACAGCACAGTTGGTGGTGATCAGAGGCAGATAAATGCCTAGAGAGTTATACAGCGCCGGCATTCCCTTCTTCATGAACATTTCCACAAACTGCACCAGTGCGGCAATGACCAGGATAAATGCTATGGTCTGCATATATACAAGGCCGAGCGCGCTCAGGAGCATATTCACAAAGTAGGTAATGAAGCTGGCAAGACCCATAACAAAGGTTACAGCCAGGCCCATTCCGGCAGCTGTCTCCACCTTGCTGGAAACACCCAGGAAAGGACAGCATCCCAGAAATCTCGAGAAGATAAAGTTGTTGCAGAGAACACAGTTCACCATGAAAAGCAGAAGGCTGCCGATCTCAAAAGCATTGATCTTCATAACATTGCCTCCTTCGATGCACGGTTCCTTGCGATCTTATCCGTAATGGCATTCACGATACCGAGCACAAGACCGAAAACGATGAATCCGCCCGGTGCCAGAACAAAGAGAAGCATGGGCTGGTATCCGGCGGGAAGGATCTGCATATCGAACAGTGTGCCGTTTCCGACAAGTTCACGGATAGCACCCAGCAGAGTGAGCGCGAGCGTAAAGCCAAGTCCCATGCCGGCGCCATCCACTGCGGAAGCGATCACACCGTTCTTGCTGGCGAACGCTTCTGCGCGGGCAAGAATGATGCAGTTTACAACGATCAGAGGAATGAAGATGCCGAGGCTTTCATACAGGGAAGGAAGGAAAGCCTGCATCAGCATCTGGATCATTGTAACGAAGGTGCAGATAACAACAATAAAGCAGGGAATTCGCACCTTGTCAGGGATGAATTTTCTGAGCAGAGAAATAACGACATTCGATCCGATCAGCACAAATGTCGCCGCCAGTCCCATACCAACTCCGTTGATCGCGGCAGTTGTGACGGCGATCGTGGGACAGGTTCCGAGTACAAGGCGGAATGTGGGGTTCTCGTTCAGAATACCGTTCACGAATACGCCTTTGAGAGATTGTTCCTTCTTAGGCATTCTCCTTCACCTCCCCGTAGATCCTGCGTTTCGTGTATTTATCGATCAAAGGTGTTGCGATATTCATGATCAGGATCGCATAGGTAACACCTTCAGGATAATTTCCGAACTTGCGGATAAGACACACGATGATACCGCATCCGAAAGCGAATATCACGCGTCCTTTGATGAGCATGGGATTTGTTACATAATCTGTCGCCATGAACACCGCTCCGAACATAACGCCGCCGCTGAGAACAGCCACCAGCGGATTCATGCCCAGGATCCAGGAAAACACAGCCACGGTGCCGATAAACACAGTCGGAATATGCCACTTCACAACACCGGTGATCAGGAGGATGGCCAGACCGGCCAGAATAGCGATTTTGCAG
>PITV01000121.1 GCA_017577285.1 Clostridiales bacterium | reverse complement strand
ATCCGTATACAGTATAGCAAAAACCGGGGGAAATCACAAGGCTGTCATCCGGGGAAAGGATCATTTTACATGAAAAGGAAAATGCCCTCCCGGAGGAGGGCATGAAACGGATCGCGGCCGGTGGTGCCGGATCAGTAGGCTTTCGCGAAATACATCACCTTGTCGGCATGCTTGCCGCAGCAGACGCAGGTGTCTCCCACAGGAGTCTGATCGAAGGGCATGTTGCGGCTGGTGGCGCCGGTCTCTTCCTTGATCTTGTCCTCGCAGGCGCGGTCTCCGCACCACATGGCCTTGGCATAGCCGCCGTCCACCTGAGCCTTCAGCTCGTCATAGGTGTGAACGACCTTGGTGTGCGCCATGCGGAACTCATCGGCGATCCTGTACATATTCTTCTGGATGTCATCGAGGAGGGCCTTGATGCCGTCGGTCAGCTGATCCAGAGCGATGGTGGTCTTTTCAAAGGTGTCGCGGCGCACAACGGTGGCAACGCCGTTCTCGATATCGCGGGGGCCCATTTCGATGCGGACGGGCACGCCCTTCAGTTCCCACTCGTTGAACTTCCAGCCGGGGGACACATTGTCGCGGTCATCGAACTTCACGCGGATGCCGGCGGCCTTCAGCTGTTCATATACCTTTTCGCTGGCTTCGATGACGCCTTCCTTGTGGGCGGCGATGGGCAGGATGACAGCCTGGAAGGGGGCGATCATGGGGGGCAGTTTCAGTCCGCGCTCATCGCCGTGGGTCATGATGATGGCGCCGATCAGGCGGGTGGATACGCCCCAGCTGGTCTCGTACGCGTATTCCAGTTTGCCTTCCTTGCTCAGGTACTGGATCTCGAAGGGAATGGCGAAGTTGGTGCCGAAGTTGTGGCTGGTGCCTGCCTGCAGGGCTTTGCCGTCCTGCATCATGGCTTCAACGGAATAGGTGGCGCGGGCGCCGGCGAACTTTTCCTTGTCGGATTTCTGTCCGGCGTATACGGGGATGGACAGATTCTCCTCGCAGAACTTCTGGTACACCTTCAGCATGGTCTGGGTCTCTTCCTCCGCTTCTTCAGCGGTGGCATGCACGGTGTGACCCTCCTGCCACCAGAACTCGGCGGTGCGCAGGAAGGGACGGGTGGTCTTTTCCCAGCGCATGACGGAGCACCACTGGTTGTATTTCAGGGGCAGATCGCGCCAGGATTGCACCCACTTGGAGAACATGGTGCAGAAAATGGTCTCACTGGTGGGGCGCACGGCAAGGCGCTCCTGCAGAGGTTCGGTACCGCCCTGGGTGACCCAGGCCACTTCGGGGGCGAAGCCTTCCACATGATCCGCTTCCTTCAGCAGAAGGCTTTCGGGGATCAGCATGGGCATGGACACATTCTCGTGTCCGGTCTCTTTGAACATGGCGTCCAGCTGCTCATGGATCAGTTCCCAGATGCGGTTGCCGTAGGGCTTCAGCGCCATACAGCCGCGCACGGGGGTGTAGTCCATCAGGTCTGTCTGGGTGACCACATCGGTATACCACTGGGAGAAGTTCTCATCCCGGGGAGTGATGTGCTGTACAAATTCCTGCTTCTTTTCCTTTGCCATAACGCGCCTCCAAAAAAATAACCCTCTCCCCCTGCAGGGGCGAAGGATGCTTCGCGGTACCACCCGGCTTACACATGCGTGTATCTTGTGTGCCCTGTAACGGGAGCACCCGGCGGGGATTGGCCGCTGGCCCGAGGGTGGGAACCTCGCATTGCCGTATCAACAGGGATATTATAAAAACGCGCCGCCGGTTTGTCAAGCATTTTCCCGACAGCCGGCGGCAAATCGCGTATTTTATTCTGTTTCAGATGGGATCTGTGAGATCAGTTGTCATTTTTGAAGGAAAGACGGTTTTCTGTGCCCCCGATGAGGCGGCCGATATTGGCGATGTGACGCCATACGCACAGCCCGCAGATCACCAGCCCCCAGGCGATGACATAGAACGGCTGATGGGTGAAGATCAGCATCAGCGCAAAGGAGAAGGTCATCAGGATGCTACCGAGAGATACATAGCGGCAAAGGAAAATGGCGGCCAGACAGATGAGCACCGCGGCAGCGCCGTAGCCCGGGAACATCAGCAGGATGACGGCTGTGGTGCAGGCAATGCCCTTTCCGCCCTTAAAGCCGAAGAGTGCCGGCCAGTTATGGCCGCAGATGACGCCGACAGAGGAGCAGACGGTGCACCAGCCCACCATTTCGCCGCCGATCCAGTAGCCGATGAGCACCGCCAGCACGGCCTTGCAGAAATCACCCGCGAAGGTGATGATACCGGCCCGGGGGCCTATGACCCGCAGCACGTTGGTGGTGCCAGGATTGCCGCTGCCTTCGTGCCGGATATCCGTTCCGTGTTTATCGGCCACGATCATTCCCGTGGAGAAATTTCCCAGAACATATCCGATCAGCAGACACAGAAAAGGCATCAGTGTATATCCTCCTTTTTCTTTTCCCGCAGGGTGAAGCGGATGGGCGTTCCCTCGAATCCGAAGGCTTTGCGCATGCAGTTCTCCAGATAGCGCTGGTAGGCGAAATGCATCAGTTCCTCGGAGTTGATGAAAAGCACGAAATTGGGCGGGCAGGTGCCCTGCTGCGTGGCATAGTAGATCTTCAGCTTGCGTCCGCCGATGGTGGGAGGCTGCTGGGAGATGAGCGCGTCGCCCAGAACATCGTTCAGGGCGCCCGTGCCGATGTGGCGGCTGGCCTGGGCGTAGGCTTCGTTGACAGCGTTCAGCACGGTGTTCACGCGCTTGCCTGTCAGGGCGCTGATGAACAGCACAGGGGCGTAATCCATGAATTTCAGGTCTTCCAGTACCTGCTTTTTGTATTTCTCGAAGGTGCCGGTCTCCTTGTCGACGGCATCCCACTTGTTGACGATGACGATGGCGGCCTTGCCTTCCTCATGGATCATGCCGGCAATGCGGGCATCCTGATCCGTAACGCCGTCCTGGGCATCGATCAGCATCAGCGCCACATCGCAGCGGCGGATGGCGGCGATGGAGCGCAGCACGCTGTAGCGCTCCAGACTTTCATCTTCTATGTTCTTCTTGCGGCGGATGCCGGCGGTATCGATGATGTTGTACGCGGTGCCGTCCGCACCCTCGAAGGCGGTATCGATGGCGTCACGGGTGGTGCCGGGAATGTTGCTCACCATGGTGCGCTCCTGTCCCAGCAGCTGGTTCACCAGACTGGATTTGCCTACATTGGGGCGGCCCACCACAGCCAGCTGGATCACATGCCGGTCGTCATCCTCCTCGCCTTCCTTTACGGGAGGCAGATTCTTCACGATCTCATCCAGCAGATCGCCCAGACCCAGCATGTTGGCGGCGGAAATGCCGATGGGATCGCCCAGACCCAGTTCATAGAACTCGTACATCACATCGGTCAGGCCGCTGTGATCCACCTTGTTCACCACCATGATCACACGCTTGTGCGTGCGGCGGAGCAGGTCCGCCACCTCGTGATCATCGGGGGTGACGCCGGATTTGGCATCGCCGAAAAAGCAGATGACATCCGCCATATCCATGGCGATCTCCGCCTGGCGGCGCATCTGGCTCAGCAGCACATCCTCGCTGCGGGGATCGATGCCGCCGGTATCAATCAGGGTGAACTTGCGTCCCGTCCATTCGGTATCGGCGTAAATGCGGTCGCGGGTGACGCCGGGAGTATCCTCCACGATGGCGATGCGGTGACCGGCGATCTTATTGAAGAAAGTGGATTTTCCCACATTGGGCCGTCCCACGATGGCGACCAGGGGCTTTGTGTACAACATAAAATAACCTCCGGTTATTTTCGAATGAAAGGGTTTTCGTGAAAACACCTTTCATTCGGAACGGATTTGCCTCTCGCTTCGTTCCCGGGCGGCAAATCCGCAAGGTAATAAAATTTCCTCCGGTCGTCAGGCTTCCCTCCGGAAATTTCCCTGCCCGGGTCTTCGCAATGGTCGTGGCGTGTCGTGACAGATGTCACTTCCTTCCACTCGCTTGCTCAGCCGACTTCCGTTTCGTTTTCTGCTTCGCAGAATGCCCCACTGGGGCACCACTCAACTCCGTCCCCGCGCCGCACATGTCGGCGCTGCGGATTACATTTTGTTCTGCGCGATGAACAACTCTGACTTATGCCACAGTATTACATACCGGTCATTTTCCGAGCAGCGCCCTGTACAGATCCCCGCCCCTGTTTTCCACTACAGTCAGGGGGATGGGCAGGGCTTCCTTCAGCTGTTCAAGGGACATATCATCCAGGAACAGATCGCCTTCGGCGCGCAGGGTGCTTGAGCAGAGCAGGATCTCATCAGCATATTCCGCGGCATCCTGCAGCTGATCCCTCAGGTCGCCTCCGGTCAGAAGGCCGGTGACCGTCACGGTTTCGCCGAAGAAGGTGTTGCGCACCGGACGCACCGTCACTTCCACGCCTTCGGGGGCGTAATCCTTCATCCAGCCCGCCATCACGGGCGCCACCGATGTTCCGCAGGGGATCATCACCCGGCGCTTTCTCGCGGGGGAAGTGTTCTGTTCCTTTTCCTCGCGCAGCGCGTTTTCAAACCTGCGCAGCAGGCCTACGCCGTTCTCGATCTGGGGATATCCCTCGTATTCCTCATCGGCGGGCAGCTCTTTTCCGGAAACGCAGTACATTTCATCGGACGGATAGACGAACCGGGTGCCGGCCTTTTCCAGCATGATCTTCTGCCATCTTTCGGCCTGCGCGATCACTTTCGATGCGCTTTCCCTGTCATAGGGCTTCAGGGGATACAGACCGTCCCGGTGCTTCGTCAGCCCCACCGGCACCAGAGCGGCGCTGCGGGCGGCGGGCCACAGGGCGGACAGATCCTTCAGGGTGTTTTCCAGCGCGTCCCCGTCATTGAGAGCGGGGCAGAGCACGATCTGGCAGTGGAAACTGATCCCGGCGTCCTTCAGCCTGTTCAGCCGCTCCATGATATGTGCGGCATTCGGGTTGCGCATCATCTTCACTCTGGTTTCCGGATCGGTGGCATGCACGGAGATGTACAGGGGGGAGGCCTTCCTTCTGATGATTCGTTCGAACTCCGCGTCATCCACATTGGTAAGGGTGATGTAGTTGCCCATCATCAGGCTCATGCGCCAGTCATCATCTTTCACATACAGCGTTCTGCGCATGCCTTCCGGCATCTGATCGATGAAGCAGAAAACGCACTTGTTGCGGCAGGTGCGGGGCGTGCACTGCAGGGAGGAGATCTTCAGCCCCAGGGGCGCCTCGCGGGATTTGAGGATCTGGATATTCTTTTCGGTGCCGTTCCGGCGGATCAGAAGGTCCACGCGGCTGCGGGATGAAAGCGCCTGATAATCGATATCATCAATGAGTTCCTCACCGCAGATGCTGATGAGCTCATCTCCCGGCCGCACGCCCCAGCGGTACGCGACAGAACGGGGACTTACTTCGTCAATGACATGGACCATAGTGCGCCTCCTCCATAAATTACCAGACTAATTATCATACAAAACGCTGTAAAAGTCAAGGTGTGCGAGCCTGAGGGGAAACCTGAGACGGTCATTGCAAAACAGGCCGGAAAAGGGTATAATAAAGGGACAGACGAGGGACATGAAACAGGGAGGAGGAGAAAAGGGCCGTGCATTTTACCGTCATACGCAGCCGCCGCAAAAGCATTTCGCTCCGGGTGATATCGCCCGAAGAGGCACAGGTCAGGGCTCCTCTTCAAACGCCGCAGAAGGAGATAGAAAACTTTGTGCGGTCAAAGCAGGCGTGGATCATTTCCCGCGTGCGTGAAATGGAACGCCGGTCATCGCTTGCCCGTTTCAGCGAGGCGGACAGAAAAAACATCAAAAAGAGGGCCGAGGCGGAGTTGCCCGTGATCCTGCACCGCCGCGAGGCGCAGATGGGCGTCCGGGCGGGGAAACTCAGTTTCCGGTTTCAGAAGACGCGTTTCGGCTCCTGCACATCAAAAGGCGGAAACATCAGCCTGAACTGCCTGCTGGTGCTGATGCCCCGCGAACTGCAGGATTATGTGATCGTTCACGAACTGTGTCACATCCGCCATCCGGATCACAGCCCCGCGTTCTGGAAAGAAGTGGAGAAGTACTGCCCGGACTGCAAAGAGCTCCGGAAACGGACGCAGCAGCTGGGCGCGGAACTGATCGCGAGGCTTCCGTAAAGCGGAACGGTCCCTGTTTCTTTGAAAGGAGAGCATTATGCCTGACAAACGCCCCGAAGCGGAACTGAGGATGCACAGATGCTGCTTTTCCGGCCACCGCCCGGAGAAACTGCAGGAGAGCGAGCAGGAGATCAAAGCTTGGCTGGCCGAAAAGATCGCAGAGGCGGTCGCGGACGGATACACCAGTTTTATCACCGGGATGGCCATGGGTGTGGACCTGTGGGCGGCTCAGGAAGTGCTGAAATGCCGGGAAACCGATCCGGATATCCGCCTGATCTGCGCCGTGCCATGGGGCGGGTTTGCCTCGCGCTGGAACGAGCAGTGGAAGGCTGTCTATTATGATGTGCTGAAAAAGGCGGATCTGGTCAAGAATATCAGCGATAAATATGATGACAGCGTGTTCCAGAAACGCAACCGCTGGATGGCGGACCGCTCCAACCGGCTGATCGCTTATTTCAACGGCGCGGAGGGCGGCACGAAAAACATGGTGGAATACGCCGGGGAGAAGGGCCTTGAAATGGTGGTGAACGCCCCGCGGGACGGCGCCTTTGAAAGGTGGGACGCTCCTGAAGCGGCAGGCGTTTCCTCCGCAGGGCTCCTGGCTTTCCTGAAAGCGGCGGATAAGGTGAAGGACAGGGTGCAGTTCCACAGCATGATCCTGCTCCGCCACGGAAAAATGGTGTGCAAAATGAACTGGGAGCCTTATGATGATGTGACGTCCCACAAGCTGTTTTCTCTGAGCAAATCCTTCACTTCCTGCGCTGCGGGCTTCGCGGTCAGCGAGGGACTGCTGAAATGGGATTCCCCTGTGACGGATATCCTGCCCGAGGAGGTGCCGAAGGGGAACGCTGAGGAGCTGCGGCAGATCACCCTTGAAAATCTTCTGTGCATGGGATCGGGCCTGGCGGAGGAATCGGACTGTCCGTCTCCCGATCCGGGCGTCACCTGGGCGCGGCATGTGCTGTCACAGGGCATCAAGTATCCGCCCATGACACATTTTCATTACAACACGTTCGGCACATACCTTGTCAGCTGCATGGTGCAGAAGGTGACCGGGCAGAC
>PITV01000120.1 GCA_017577285.1 Clostridiales bacterium | reverse complement strand
CGGGTTGCGAGGGCCGGTGCCAGTGCATCCGCATGTGTTTCACAGTGCTCATTCCCATGATCCTGGGCCCGGTCATCTCCATGATCATCGGTCTGGACGCTATGGGCATGAACGGAGATGACTTCGCCCCCACTTATGATATCTTCCTGGCCGCCGCCATCGTGGCGCTGCTGGCGCTCATCCCCATGTGGTTCGTGCGGCGGGATGACAGAAGACTGCGGGAAAGCAGAAAGGAATAAGCCGTTTTTCTCCATCTGAAAAGGAACTGCCATGCTGTATGACAGTTCCTTTTTTGATCACTTATCCCGTTTCACGCATCCAGATCAAAGGGGCTTTCCGGGTCATAATCATCGCTGAAAAAGCCCATGAAAGGCTCATCCTCCAGCAGGCCCTTCAGGCGGTATGCCTGTTCCCCGTCACATTCGATCCGCCCCTCCTCCGCCATTTCCACTTCAAACTCATCAATGGTGTTCTCCAGCCGCACCGCATCGATCATCAGCGGCAGGAAGGAAAGCATCTCATCCGAAATGCCGCATTCGCTCCTGTAACCCCTGAGGATCTCGCTGAAATAGCGGTCCATAAACGCCCTTCGCTCACCGGCATTCCCGTTCCAGGCGATCCAACCCACCCCGTGGGTCCACAGATTCGCCAGATCGAACAGATACCAGCCGGTGCGGCAGTTATCGAAATCGAAAACCGTGATGGTTCCGTCCGCGTAATCGATGTTGTAGTTTCCGTCACTGTAATCGAAATGGATCATGCCGTAGCTTTCCGGATCCGATGGCAAGCCGCGCAGCTTTTCCAGCAACCGGTGCATCTTCGTCTTCACAGCCGCGCCGATGGGCTCCTTCCCCAGGAATCCGCAGGTCAGCCCGTCCGGGATCAGTTTCTCCAGATAAGGCTCATTATACTTGTCAAAAAAGTCAAACCGCTTTGTTTCCGGCGCATATTTCTTTGAGAGGGCATGCATGCGTCCCAGCACCTTCCCGGTATTGAACCAGTATTCTTCCACGGGCGCGCCCTCCCGGTACTGATAACCGTGATCGGCGATCTGGTCACCCTTTGCCCGCTGGAACATGGAGACCGCGATCTCCACGCCTTCACAGATGATCCGTTCAACCAGTTTTCCGCTCAAGGAGGGAAGCACATCCGCCACGAAGGCACCGCCCTCCGCCAGATAGCGGATGTATTCTGTTTCCGCCAGATAATCCGCAAACGTCCTGTCTTCCAGCCCGGAAAAGCGCAGAATCCTGTCATTCCCGATGGCAAAAACGATATTCCTTCCTCCTTCGTGAGAGGGGAGCAGCTTCGCTTCCGGCACATCAAAGCCGAAAAGCGGTGCCGCCAGCCCGATCATCATGTCTGTTTCTTTTGTTTTCATTCAGGGATCCTTTCAGTATCTCAAATTCAGAAATGACGGGCAGACCGCGTTTTCTTCTCCCGGTCCGCGCGTCACTCACAGCAGGATTTTATCATATATCGCAGCCGGAAAACAACAGGAACGTTCAAGTATCTGTAGAATCATGATTGATTCCTTCACGATCCGGTTGAGCAGATAAAAGCAGAGCAGGATCGTCCTGCCCTGCCCAGCGTTCAGTGGAATTCACAGTTTCATACCGTCTTCCGGCCCGTTCCCGCCCGCGGCCGGATCAGTGGAAAGGATGCCGTAAATGTAATAGTCGCACCATGTGTTCACCATTTTTCCCTGACGGATCATCCCCTCCCGGGTGTAGCCGCACTTTTCCAGCATCCTTGCCGAGGCGGTGTTCCGCACATCCACCTCTGTCCACAGCCGCTTCAGTTCGGTATGTTCAAAACAGAAACGGGTCATGGCGGACAGGGCCTCTGTGCCGTATCCATTTCCCTGATGCTGACGGGAAAGGCGTACCGCCACCGATGCCATGCGGTCATTTTCAATAAGATACACCCATATGTCACCGATCACCTGTCCCTCCGTTCTGAAGGAGATCCCCAGATGAAAGCTCTTCGAGGGCTTTTCTTTCCGTTCAAACAGCAGTTCAGGCTCCTTTTCCGCTCCTGACGGCCCTTTCCCCCAGTAAGTGTAAATGAGGGGATCCGGCATCCATTTCCTCAGGGCGGGCACATCCGCCGCGGTCATAGGCCGGAGGCGCAGCCGTTCCGTTTCGATAACGGGCTTGTTTTCAATATAATCCGCAAGTGCCATGTTCATCACTCCTTCCACGCCTGCTCTTCAGAAATTGAACTCGCTCTCCCAGTCAAAACTGCCGCTTTCCTCACAGTTCTTCGGCCAGTGACTGCACCATGCGGGCGTTGCAGGCCGTTCGACCCGGTCAAAGCCGGGAGTATAGGGTTTCAGATCTATCACAGGACTGCCGTCAAAGGCATCGATCCAGTACAGATCCAGGATCCCGCTCTCCGGATCCGCGCGCGATATTCACATTGGACACCGCGACCGGGTTGGGACGCTCCGGTGAGCGGGTCGCAAACACGCCTATCTCCTCCGGCCCGTTTTTGTACGGTTTCCTTTCCGTCAAAGTGCTTCTTGCCCCGTCATCATCACACCGGTCCGCCCTCCACAGCACCTTCACATGGCTGTATCCCTCCAGCCCCGTCACTCCCCGGGCATACGGCGGATCCAGCACGACGCGGACGGCATTCTCATTATTCTCGATCCTTCCGACGGGACGCAGTTTCATTTCACTCATTATTTCATACCTCCAGTGGTCTGTTCATCGAGCGCTCATCCCCTATTCTACAAAGTGTTCTGCATACTTCAACCCATGAAAGCGGCATTGCGCAAAGCTTTGCAAAGTGTGAAAAAGTTTGAAGCAAAGTGTGAATACTGTGCACCGCAGTCATTCCATTCCGGCGGATTCTGTGATATACTTTCAGAAGAATCATCGCAAATAACCCGCAAACGGAGGTCATCCCATGAGCAGAATAGATATACATACAAAAGAAAAGCGTTTCCCCGTTGCCCCTGATCTGTACGGCCTCTTCTTCGAGGATATCAGCCGGGCCGGCGATGGCGGTCTCTATCCCGAAATGCTTCGCAACCGCTCCTTTGAGGATTCCCTCATGCCGGAGGGCTGCGTCACGAATGACGGCGGAAACACATTCATATCCCCCACCGGGTGGATCGAGGAATTCAACAACGGCGAGGGCATGGACCAGTGGGTGCGGGATAATCATGTGATGCCCACCCCCGTGCCGGCATGGTACGCGAACGGTGCGGAAATGACGCTCGAACGGGAGGATGTGCTGAACAGCCACCGTAAAGCCTCCCTGCGGGCCGTTTTCACCGCGGGCGGCAGCATCCGGAACACCGGATACGGCGGCATCCCGCAGGAAGCTGGCAAAGAATACCGCTTCTATATGTTCGCGAAAGCAAACAAAGAAGCGGAACTGGAGCTGTCGGTCTGTAAAGGAGAACGGGTATACTCATCCGCAAGGGTCAGGGTGCTCCCCGGTGACTGGGCAAGATATGATGCTGTGCTAACCGCGAACGGAACGGCAGGAGACGCTGAATTCATCATCCGGTGCGGCTGTAAAGCAACGGTCCTTTTCGGCTTCGCCTCGCTGATGCCGGCTGAAACTTTCATGGGACACGGGCTGAGGAAGGATCTGGCTGAAAAACTCAGGGATATGAATCCCGCCTTCCTGCGGTTCCCCGGCGGCTGCATCGTGGAAGGCTTTACCATGGAGACGGTATGGTATTTCCGCAACACGGTGGGGCCCGTCTGGGAGCGTCCCAGTCACTGGCTGCTGTGGCACTACCGCTCCTCCAACGGGCTGGGTTTCCATGAATATCTGCAGTTATGCGAGGATCTGAACATCGCTCCCCTGTATGTGTGCAACTGCGGCATGACCTGTCAGGGGCGTGGGCCTCACTTTTTCAGCGATGAAGAGCAGGCGGATATGCTTCAGGACATCATGGACGCACTGGAATACGCGCTGGGGCCCGCGAATTCAAAGTGGGGCGCCCGCCGGGCACAGGCAGGCCATGAAGCCCCCTTCCGTCTGGACTATCTGGAGATCGGCAATGAAAACTCCGGGCCGGAATACGAGCGGCGTTTCGACATGATCAGAGAGGCGGTGCTGGCCAGATATCCGCGCCTGAAGATCATCGCCAATGACCGGGGCCGCACCCGGAAACTGGAAACAGACATCGCAGACGATCACTATTACAACATGCCGGAGTTCTTCGCCGAAGAGATCACCCATTATGATTCCTATGACCGCGGGGATGCCGATGTGTTCGTCGGAGAGTTCTCCGTCAACCAGACCTATGAAGGGCAGCTGCGCGCCGCCATTGCCGAGGCCATGTTTATGGTCGGCATGGAACGCAACCAGGACAAGGTGAAGCTGGCCTCCTATGCCCCGCTGTTTCAGCACGTGAAATACGGTTCCTGGTTCCCTAATCTGCTCATCTATGACAATTACCGCAGTTTCACTATTCCCACCTATTACGCCTGGCGTCTGTTCGGCGGCAGCCGCGGGAAAGATGTTGTTGTGTCAGAGGAAAAGGCCGGTAAGATTTACTACGATATCCACGGCCTGCCGGCTCTTTCCGGAGACGATGGTGTAAGATACAGATATCCTGTCTGGAACGGTACACCCGTCACTCCGTCACGGAACATACTGGCGGGGAATGATGTCAGCCCGTCAGGAGAGATCACTGTACACCGGGAACTGATCCCCGGCATGCCCGCTTTCCCCTTCAAGGTTTATCCGCTGGTCACTTTGGGTGAAGATCTTGAATGCAGACAGGGCACCTTTGAGGTGGATGCCTTCTGCGAGGAGGGAAAGGATATCGCTCTGGGGATCCTGGTATCCCCCAAACCCCTTTCCTATTATGACCGCAACAATCCCAATCCCTGCGATCCCTGGAGCATGCGCTTCCTCGAGGTATCCCGCTGGGTGCTTTCAGACGGAAAATCAGGCGTTGTCCGCGGCAGTTTCCCGCCGAAACCCGTTTCAGCGGCGAAGGATGTAAAACTGAAGATAAACGAATACAATCACCTGAAGTACACCGTTTCCGGGCACAGCGTGACGCTGGAGGTCAACGGTGAGATCATCGATACCGTGGAAATGCCGTCCTATCCGGCCATGGGTTCTGTGGTGACAGACACGGAGGACACCGTCATCATCAAGATCGTGAATTTCGATGACAGGCCGGAACCTGTCGGCATCTCTCTGGACTGTGATGTGGAGGCAGATTACACCGTGGGACTGCTGACAGGAAACGCCACTGATGAGAATAGCATTGATGATCCAGACCATGTGCACGATGTGCTGCTGCAGACGACCGGCGCAGCGAGGGATTTCGTGTATGAAGCCCCGGCTCTGTCTGTCAATATCCTTACATTGAAGAAGAAGTAAACCTGTATTCATCCGTCAGGGAACAAAAGGATACCGTAAGACATAGGATAAAAAGCAATGAATACAAACCGGTTTTTCGCTTTTTTCAGTGGATTCCCCACCCGTCATTTCACAGATGAGATCGCGGAAAAACTGAAAGAAGAAATAGCCATACGGAACAGTCTCGTTTTCATCAGCGCGTGGCCGGAAGACTATGCACGGAATGATGAGGACTCTGCCGGCATGCACGGCATGTTCTCGGAGCGCGGCATGGGATTCCGTCATTTCGCTGTCATCGACAGCAGGACCGCTCCTACCGATGCCGCGGCAATGATCCGGAATGCCGACTGCATCTTCCTGATGGGCGGTAATGCCACACTGCAGATGGCGCTGATCCGGGAGAAAGGCCTCTTTGATGAACTCAGGGACTGCAGTGCCGTCATTCTCGGCGTCAGCGCTGGCTCCATGAACATGGGAAAAACCACCGTGGATATTTGGGAGACCATGGAGCCCTACGAAGGCCTGGGCTTCGCCGGTATCACTGTGAAATCGCACTACAGGACAGAGGATGAACATCTGATGAAATTGCTTCATAATCTGTCCATGATTCTGCCCGTTTGCGCCATGGAGGATGAAAGCGCCATCTATATCAAAAACGGTCAGGTATCCTGTACCGGTCGCGTTTACAGGATAAACAATGGTGAATACACTGCATTCTCACCGGAAATGATCCTGATATAAAAGCCGGATGAATCGTATCAGATACGGTCAACAAGTCTCCATCAACAGAAAAGACCCGGTATCCTGTTTTAGGATACCGGGTCTTCTATATTGTGTTTTACTCCCACTCGATGGTGGCGATGGGCTTGGGGGTGATATCGTACAGCACGCGGTTGACACCGGGCACTTCATTCACGATGCGGTCGCAGATCCTGCCGAGGAGCTCGTAGGGAATGGGCTCGATGGTAGCGGTGATGGCATCCTGCGTATTGACGGCACGCAGCACCACGGGACGCTCGAAGCAGCGCTTCTGGTCACGGACGCCGGTGGAGCGGATATCGGGAACGATGGTGAAGTACTGCCACACCTTGCCCATGAGACCTGCCTTCTGGAATTCCTCGCGCAGGATGGCGTCGCTGTGACGCACCTGCTCCAGACGTTCACGGGTGATGGCACCAACGCAGCGCACGCCCAGGCCGGGACCGGGGAAGGGCTGACGGTATACCATGTCATGAGGAAGACCGAGGGCTTCGCCCACCACGCGCACTTCATCCTTGAACAGCTGTGCCAGGGGCTCAACGAGATCGAATTTCAGGTCATCGGGAAGGCCGCCCACATTGTGGTGGCTCTTGATATTGGTCTGAGTCTTGGTTCCGCTTTCCAGAATGTCGGGGTAAATGGTGCCCTGACCGAGGAAGGAGATGTTGTCCAGCTTGCGGGCTTCTTCTTCAAACACGCGGATGAACTCGGCGCCGATGATGTGACGCTTCTGCTCGGGATCGGCAACGCCCTCCAGCTTGTCCAGGAAACGGTCAACAGCGTCCACATAGATCAGGTTGGCGCCCATTTCCTCGCGGAACACCTTCACCACCTGCTCAGGCTCGCCCTGACGCAGAAGGCCGTGGTTCACATGCACGCACACCAGCTGATCACCGATGGCACGGATCAGCAGGGCAGCCACGACGGAGGAATCAACACCGCCGGACAGCGCCAGCAGCACTTTCTTATCACCGATCTGCTTGCGGAGCAGGTTGATCTGTTCATTGATGAAGTTTTCGGCGTTCCAGTCCTTTACGCAGTTGCACAGATCGGCAAAGCCTTCGATCTGAGGATCCTGCGCGTCGTTTACCTTGATGACGGGCAGATCACAGGTCAGCACATCATCATTCATATCGAGGGTCTGTCCCTCAAAAGCGCGGTTGGGGCCGATGGAGAGCACCAGACCC
>PITV01000119.1 GCA_017577285.1 Clostridiales bacterium | reverse complement strand
GTGGAACAGTTCCATCACATGGGTGTTTCCTTTGATCTCCCGGATGGGCGCCACTTCCTCGCATTCAAAGGAGGAATAAGCCTGCTTCGCGAAGGAGAGCAGCTCATCCGCGCTGTAGTCATCCAGGATCAGATCCAGCACTTTCGCCGCGCGTTCGGCATAGGGAAGATCGGCCAGGCTCCTGATCTCATCTCCGGTCAGGACCGGCAGGGTCTCAGGCACATACAGCCCGCCGTCGGGGGCAATGCCACGAAGAATGGCGGCAGAAGCGCTGACCGCCTCGCCGCCTCTGGTACTTACAAAAGCCATAGGCTCTCCTTAAAATGGATTTATTTTGTTCAGATGAAATACTTCTTCAGATAATCGGGTGCCACCGCGTCATCCACATTGACGGAAATGATGAACCGCACATTGTGGCGCAGGGAAAGGGCCTCCAGACGGGTGAAGAAAGATTCGGCCTCGTTGATATCCGATTTGATCAGCTTCAGGAAAGCGTCGATGAAGATCACGTTGATATCAAAATTCTGGGCCAGCATGCCGCACAGGAATCCGAAGAACATATCCGGGCTGTCGCAGCCGTATTCGCCGCCGTTCACGAAACGCACCTCGTGACGCAGATCGAACATATACCGGTTGTCGTTATCCACGAACACCACATCGCCCTTGTGCTGGGCAATGGATTCATTGGCCATATCCAGGATCTTCTTGGTCTTTCCGCTGCCTTTCTTCCCGTGGATGACCTGTATCATGGGAAATCCCCCCTAACATAAGATATTTGCTTACCTCATTATACTCCACCGGCGCGTATATTACCAGTACTTTTTTGGTATACAATCCTTTCGCGCGCCGCGCTTCCCCTGCGGGAGGGTCAGCGCCTGAAGCCGCCAAAACCGGAATAGGGCCGGCCGCTGCCGAGACAGGTGACGGTATCCTCAACGGTGAAGGTTTCCGTGAAGCTGCCGACTGTCAGCGTAAAGGTCCTGCCTGCCGCCAGATCCGGGGTGGAAAGGATCACGGAGGAGCCTGTCTTTGAAAGGACGGCCTGATACAGCACATTGCCTTCCGCGTCCGTCAGGATCACAGCGGTGCCGGCGGAGAAACGGGAAGCGGAGGTGAAGGTCAAGGAGGGCTGGGCGGAGCTTTCATCGAAGCTTTCCGCCATATCCGCCGCGCCGTACGCGAGGATGGTGCCGCCGCTGATCCGCAGGATGCCGCCGTTCTCCATGCCGCTGTCCAGCGCGCCGTTGCCGCCGTTGGAGGGGCCGTGCACCAGGATGCTGCCGCCGTCGATGATAAGATCGCCGTTGCTGTCCAGCCCGTCCCCGTCCGCGTCCACGGTGATGTTTCCGCCGCTGATGTGAAGGAGCGGCGTTTCATCCTCCGCATCGGTTTCCTCCTTCGGTTTGCCGGACGGCGGCTGTTCCGCTCCCGGCATATCCGCGGGAGGCGTCATTCCGTTCGGAGGTGTCATGTCATCCGGGGGCGTCGCACCCTCCGGCGGAGCGGCATCGCCGGGCTTCATCCCGCCCCGCTGTCTGTTCCGGTCATTTCCCTGCCGTCCGCCGTTGCCGGGGCCGAAACCGCCCCAGCCGCCCGGCATGCCGAAACCGGAGCCGTCACTGCCGCCGCTGGCGTTCATGCCGTCATCATCCGCCCGGATCTGAATATCTCCTCCCGATATCTCTATGCGGCGTGCCTCCAGTCCCTCATAGCTTTCTGTAATGTTCACCGCGCCGCCGCTGATCTCCAGATACGCGTCGGCATGCACGCCGTCATCCCCGGAGGAGAGTGCGGCCTCACCGCCCGAAATGATGATCCTGTCATTGCTGTGCAGGGCGTCATCCTTCGCGTTTATGCTGATGCATCCGCCTGATACGCTGATGAGGGATCCCGCCTTGATGCCCTTGCAGCTGGTTTCATCCTCTTCCTCTGAATTCATGTCCCGGCGCCCCCAGGGCATGCCGCCCCGGCCGCCGAAACCGTCATTGTGCGCGGCGGCAGCGGCGCTTCCGCCGCCGCAGAGGATATCTGTGCTGCCGCCGGAGATGCTGATGATCCCCGCCTGCATCCCGTCCCCACCGCAGGTGATGCTGACGCGCCCGCCCTCAACGGACAGAGCGGCGCCGTTTTCATTGTCGCCGGAAAGATGGATGCCGTCATTCACGCAGCTGATGATCATCGTTCCGTCCGCGACGGTGACGCTCTCCTTTCCGCTGATGCCGTTTTTGCCGGATGTCATTTCCAGCGTGCCGCCGCCCTCGATACGCAGGGGACAGGCGCATTTCAGGGCGTTGGCGCCCTTCTCATCTCCGCCTTCGTCCTCTTCATCTGCTTCTTCCGCGTCCTCCACCGCCTCGCAGCACAGCCGGTTCACCGTGCCGCCGGTAAGGATCAGGGTGACGGATGAAGCGCTTTTGATCAGCAGGGGACATCTGTTTCCACCGGAAATATCCGCGCCAGACAGCACCAGGACCACTTTCTGCCCCTCCGCGTCCACTTTCACCCTGCCGGCGAAAGTGCCGGAAAGGATGTATTCGCCGCCCGCGGAAATGGTCAGGCTGTCCTTTTTCAGCTTCGCGCCGCTGCCGTCGATCACGGCATCCGTGCCCGAGAACCGCACGCGGGTGACCGGTTCGCTTCCGGCGCGGACGGTGGACGGCAGGAGCATGCACAGGACGATCCCGGCCGAAATGATCCTTTTCAGTATCTGCTTCATTTTATATCCTCTCCCCGCGGACGGGGCCTGCCTTTCATGTTATTCCGCCCGGCCCGGCAGCCGCGCGGCATCGTGCCGGCGTTCACTGCCCGGCATCATATCTGTAATATAGCACAGAACTTTGGAAAAAGAATGAACAAAGTGAAAACAAATCGGGGTATCCCCGCGGGCGGGAGGGCGAATTTACATTCCCGCCCTTGCCGCTCCCTGCTGTGTGTGATATGATACCGGAAGTAAGGGGAGGTGAAAGGATGAAGGCAAACAGCGGAAAGAGGGGAAAAGCCCCCTCCGCCGGCGCGGGGATCGCACCGGAAACAAAAAAGAAGATCCTGCTGTATCTGCTTCAGCTGCTCCTTTGCCTGCTCCCTCAGGCGGCCGCCGCGCTGCTGCTGCTTGCGGACGCGCAGACGCAGTTCGCCTATGACCTCTGCTTCGTTCTGCTGCCCTTTATCGCGATTCCGCTGCTGGCGGTGCTGCTTCCCTTTATCTGCTCACGCAGGGGCATCCATCCGCTGCTGACATTCTTCCCCGCGGGGCTGTTCATGCTGGTGAATTTTCTCTACACGGACAAGGTATACCGGCTGGTCGCGGCCGGATGCATGGTGATCTCCCTGATCAGCGCCTGCGCGGGCGCGGAAAAACTGAAGCGTGAGGAACGGAAAACCGGAGGCGGCGGAAAGAAATGATGAAGGATGACCGCGGAGAACAGAAAAAGCGGGGGATCGGATCCGTGCTGCGGATGATCTTCATCTGCGCCGGCGCGCTGATCCTGTTCGCGGTGTTTTATGTGATCACGGTGGTGCTGGCCGGGCAGGATCTGACCGCCTGCGCGCCCGGAGACCGTGAGATCGCCGGAATGACAGAAAAGATCGGGGAACGCTCATTCTCCGATCTGAATGCGATGAGGTATGCGCTCGGCGCCGCTGTGCCCGTCGCGGCGGATCAGGCGATCACCGGGATGCGGGCCTGGGATGATACCTATGCCGGCGCCCCCGTGTGGCGCGCCCGGATCGATTACGGAAACGGCGCTGTGATGAACATCGTGCGCCCCGTCCCCGCGGCGCCTCTGCTGCAGATCAGCGGGCTGAAGCTGGACGCGGCCCAAACATATTCTGTGTGCAATCTGGAGGCCCGGCTGTGCGAGGGAAGGGACGGATGCTGCCTGTATTTCGCCGATGAAAACGCGGCCTACGCCCTGTATATGCCGGGGGACAGAGAACTTCTATGCTCCTTTGCCGGCGGGATGATCTACTGAACCTCACGCTTTATGAAACGCGCGGAACATGTTCCGGATAAAACAAAAAACCTTTCCATGACGGAAAGGTTTTTTATATGCGCTGCGAATCTCAGGCTTCTTCAGTCTCGGTCACAGGCATAGAGGCAGCACGCTGTACATATCCGCTGCGCAGGCAACGGCTGCACACGTTCGCTTTCATGGGACGGCCGTCAACCATGATGCGAACTTTCTGGACATTGGGAGCCCAGAAGTGGCTGGTCTTGCGGTTGGAGTGACTTACGTTATGACCGCTCATCAGGCCCTTGCCGCATACTTGACAAAATTTGCCCATTGTAATTACCTCCCGGGGGTTTTACTGGCATCACGCGGCATTCTTCGACCGCGGAACACATCCATAGAGGACAGCTTGAGTATTGTAACACAGTGAAATCGAAAATGCAAGCATTATTTTTTACTTTTTCGGCCGTCTGCCGGAAGAAAATGCAGGCTCAGTCGATCCCGTCAGGGAAAAGCTCGTACAGCTTCATCCAGGTGCTGATATCCGCCATTCCTCCGCCCGGCAGACCGTATTTTTTGTTGAATTTCCGTATGGCGGTGACCACCCTGTCGGTCACCTCGGTATCATATCCCTTTTTCGGCGGCTCGTAGATCCCGGCCTTTTCCAGATAGCGGCACAGCAGCACCACGTCATCTCCCGTATTGTACAGGCGCAGCGCGGTCATGGCCCGCTTGACAGGGGTGCCGAAACCGTATATGTGCCGGGTGTCATCCAGCATGTATTCCGCGCGCTGCACCCGGTCGGGATTGTTTCCCTCGATCACATGCACCCGGATCCGTCCGTCCTCATCCCGGCTCACGCCCTCCACGACGGTGGAGTGCGCGGCGCCGTCGGAGCGCTTGTCATAGAAGATCCACATATAGTCCCCGGTCTGCGGGATGTAGCCGTTCTTCGGCAGGTAGGCATCCGCGCCGATGAGCCACTGCTTCATATCGGCGGGCGTCTTGCCGGTGGGGGATATGAACCGTCCCCGCTTCAGGAACCATCTGGCCGCGCCGTTGCTGGCCCCGCTGTAGGGAAGGATGACATCCAGCAGCTCCACCCCGTAGCGCTGCTGCGCCTGATCGGCGCACCAGGTGAGGAACTCGGCGCACCATGCCACCAGATCATGGCAGAACCAGTCGCCGTATTTGGATTGATTCGGCAGGGGGCCCTCGATATAGCCGATTTCCTCCTGGGCGATCTTCACCACCAGCAGCCAGGGCGCCTCAGCCGCGGCCGCGGCCTCATCGATCACCGGGGGCTGCCAGTCCGCCGTGGCGGGGATGCCGCCCTCCGTCTGCCCCGCGGCGGCCGGGAAGGGTACAGACAGGCACAGCGCCAGCAGCAGCGCCGCGCAAAGGGCCGTCCTCATCCGCGCGAGGGACTGTTTTCCGGTATTCATCATCATTCCTGCTCCGCTTTCATAAAAAGAGGGGTCATACCTGCATCAGGTTGATGCCCAGCGCTTCATCCCGCGCCCGTTCGATCACGGCATCCGTGACTGTGATGAAGATCTCGCCGGTGAGGGAGATGACGCCGCTCAGCAGATGACCGCCGGTGACCGCTCCGCCCGCTTTTGCGCAGCTGATGTGCAGGTGCACATAGGGTTTTCCGCCCATGCGGGTCATGTTTCCGGTGAGGGATGTGATCTCCATGTCTCCCGTCAGATGAACGGGCTCATAGGCGCCCTTCGCGATCTCGAATACGCCCACTGTGCAGTCATTGGTGGCGCCGATGCCGCTGATGCACGCCGCGGAAATGCTTTCCTTCTCCTGCAGTCCGATCATGGCGGCGCAGATTTCATCGCCCTTTTCCAGCCGGCAGATGATGATCCGGCCCTCACGTGTGTACTTCATGGAACCGCCTCCTTTTTCTCCCTATGATTGTAACATACCGGAGCCGTTTGTGAAAGGGCGGAGCTCCTCTTTTTTTGTTTGACAAACGCCCGCTTTCGGGCTATGATAGGCGCATCGGAAAGAAGGGCAGAAATGCCGGTTCAGAAAACGAAACACCGGAGGAAAAGACCATGTTTGACGCAACCTTTGAATCCCTGCACACCTATCAGGTCCCTGAGTGGTTCAGAAACGCGAAACTGGGCATCTGGAGCCACTGGGGCCCCCAGAGCGTGCCCATGTTCGGCGACTGGTATGCCCGCAATATGTATATCCAGGGCACCCAGCAGTATGAGTATCATGTCCGCCATTACGGTCATCCAAGCAAGTTCGGCTACAAGGATATCTGCGCGCTGTGGAAAGCGGAGAATTTCGATCCCGAGGCCCTGGCTGATCTGTATGTGAAGGCCGGCGCGAAATATCTGATGACCCAGGGCACCCATCACGACCATTTTTTCAATTACGCCTCTGATATCAACCGCATGAACAGCGTGAATGTGGGCCCTCACAAGGACATCCTGCGTCTGTGGAAGGATGCCGCGGACAAACGGGGCCTGCGCTTCGGCATCAGCGAGCATCTGGGCGCCTCCTTCGCCTGGTGGCGGGTCAACAAGGGCTGCGATCAGACCGGCCCCTATGCCGGCGTGCCCTATGACGGAAACGACCCCGCTTACCGCGATTTCTATTATGACAATTATGAGCACGGCACGCGGAACCCGGGGGAGATCTTCCCCTGGTATACCGAAAATGCCGGCTTCCGGGATTACTGGCTGCGGTGCGTGGATGAGATGATCGATAAGTTCCAGCCCGATCTTCTCTACACCGACGGCTCCCTGCCCTTCGGCCCCCACTGGATGGGCGGCGAGGAGAACACCCCGCTGAAGGATTCCGATTATCTGCACGGCCTGCAGGCGGTGCAGCATCTGTACAATACCTCCATCGCGAAGAACGGGAGCAACGAAGCGGTCTATCTGCAGAAGGACCGCAGGGAACAGATCTACACCGTGGGCGTGCTGGATGTGGAAAAGAGCCAGCTGCCCGGCATCATGCCCCATCCCTGGCACACCGACACCTGCATCGGCAACTGGTTCTATGATGTGCATTATCCCTACAAGTCTCCCGAGCAGATCATCGAGATGCTGGTGGATATCATCTCCAAGAACGGCTGCATGCTGCTGAACATCCTGCAGCGGCCGGACGGCACCATCGATGATGACGCCCGCTTCATCCTGGAGAAGATGGCCGAATGGATCGCCGTTTGCGGCGAGGCCGTGTATGACACCCGCCCCTGGCATACCTTCAGTGAAGGCCCCACCCGCGTGGTGATCAAGGGCTTCACCGAGGACAAGACCGAATGGCAGAGCGAGGACTACCGCTTCGTGCAGAAGGACAACTGTGTGTACGCC
>PITV01000118.1 GCA_017577285.1 Clostridiales bacterium | reverse complement strand
CCACTGGGTCGATTTCACACAGTTGGTCCTGGAACGGGATGTTCACGGGGATCCCGCGGTTGTAGCCTTCGTGTTCGGTTTCCTGGATGAAGAAACGAAAAAGGTTCAGGAACTGCAGCTGGAGGTCGCCGAGCAGCAGAAGCAGCTGGAGCAGGCTCTGATTGCCGCGGATTCCGCGAACAAAGCCAAGACGGATTTCCTTTTCAATATGTCCCATGATATCCGGACGCCAATGAATGCCATCATCGGTTTCACTAATATGGCGAAAAAGGATATTGGAAATCCCGAAAAGGTACTGGACAGCCTCGGTAAGGTTCAGATCTCCAGCGATATCCTGCTGAACCTCATCAATGATGTATTGGATATGAGCCGTATCGAGAGCGGCAAGGTCGAGCTGCATGAGGAGAAGTACGAGTTCAGGGAAGTCTATGACTCCTTTGAGCCGGCGATGGCCAATCTGGCTGTTTCCAAAAAGATCGATTTGAAGTTTACCATCGGGGAGATCCGGGATCCCTATATCTTCGCAGACGGTCCACGGTTTGACCGGATTCTTATTAATATCATCTCCAACGCGATCAAGTATACGCCGAAGGAGGGCTTCGTCCACGTCAATGCAGAACAGATTGATGACACGAAACCGGGATACGGGAATTATCAGTTTACGGTAACCGACAACGGGATCGGCATGTCTGAAGAGTTCCAGAAGCATATGTTCGAGAATTTCTCCCGGGAGGAGAATTCAACGACAAGAGGCATACAGGGGACCGGCCTGGGACTGGCCCTGGCGAAACGGCTTGCGGATATGATGGGCGGAACGATCTCCTGCGAAAGCACACGGGGGATCGGGACGACTTTTACCCTTGTATTCCCGTTCCGGCTTCAGACGGAGCAGGATCGGGCAGAATCTGCCGCCGAGGTGCAGGAATTCAAAGAACTGGATCTCACCGGAAAACGGGCACTTCTGGCAGAAGATAATGAGCTTAACAGGGAGATTGCTGTCGATATTCTGGAGGAAGAAGGAATACTTGTCGAGACAGCTGCTGACGGTCAGAAGGCCGTTAACAAGCTTCGGGAGTGCGGAACCGATTATTACGATTTCATCCTGATGGATATCCAGATGCCGGTCATGGACGGCTATGAGGCGACGCGGACGATTCGCCGGCTGATGCCGCAGCTTCGAGCGCCGATCATCGCGCTGTCAGCCAATGCGTTCGAAGAGGATAAACTGAAATCCATGGAGGCGGGAATGGACGCCCATGTGGCGAAGCCAATCAATGTAAAAGAACTGATGACTGCACTGGCGAAATTCCTGTAATAATTCCTCAAAATGAAATGACTCCCACCTTCCGGCAAGAGAAGATGGGAGTTTTCTTATGGGAGTATATCACACACTCCCCACTACCTGCTTCTGCGCGAACTTCGCGTTCATAAGCTCAATGCTCTCGCGCTCCATGCGCTCCGTCGCGTGCAGGTAAAGTGCTGGGTACAGCGCTCCTGTATATAGGATCCGTCAGGGCGAGTGGTGACAAGGTTGATGGGCGTGCCTCGTCTCCCGGTGTTGAGGATGTTGTTTTCGTCAATGAACAGCTGCTTGTACTTTTCGCCGTACTTGAGTTTGCCTTCTGCCTGTCTGACACGTTCCCGCTTGAGCAGACTGAGGATGACAAAGTCCAGTCTGATCTCCCGGCAGGAGTCATACTTCGGCGGCGAGATGCGGTACTCGTGCTTCTCCCGGCACCACTGTACCTGCTGCCTGACGTTAATGATGCCGTAGTCCGGGTCAGCATCATGCCTGCAACGGACGAAACATCAGGCGTCAGATGCTGCCGCGGCATGCCGTGCTTTTCTTCTTTTCCACAGGATCGTCAGAAGGTCGGTAAGAAACACAAAAACGATCCCCATCCCGATACCCACCCACGGCGGAAATAAGGCAGGAATGGAACCGTCACTCACAGTGGGGAGACTGTCATAATACGGAGAGAACATGATCATTCCCGCGGAGGTGTAGGATATCAGGAGCCAGCTGATGATAAACATGGTATTGATGTTTGCGGAAAAACGTCTGAGCGCGGTAAATTTCAGATGCTTTGAACAGGAAACAAAATAACAGACCGCAATGAAAACCATCCCGATGCACAGGGTGAACAGCGCGTCCGGCAGGGACATATAGTATTCCGTGTTTTCAACCGAGAAGGGAAAGGCTGCTTTCATCAGGAAACAGCAGACGGCGTAGAGTGCCATGACAGGCAATGACAGAAGCAGAACTTTTCTGTAAAACAACTTCTTGTCGGCGCAGCGAAGCAGAAAATGGCCAAACAGATAACCGGAAGCCGGGAAGATCAGCCAGACCAGGAACGGGAAAAGAGAACGATCCGTGTTTACGAAAAACGCCAGCAGTCCTTTTACGGCCTGGTTGTCCGTCCTGACAAACGGGAGAAGAGTTGCCGCGAAGGATGATACGACACCGATGATGAAAACCGTAACGGGGCTGAGCTTAAGCTTTTTGAACAAAGCGAAGGCAAGCATGGAGAAACCGGCGAAAAACAGGATATCGGACAAAAACATGTACGGAATGTAGTTTGCCGGGTTCGGGCTGCCGGACGGCCGCATCGTGAAAGCCCAGCCGTTGTTGATCAGCGGACGTCCGAACAGATAACTGAGGAGCTGCGGGATCACAAACCTGCCGGTATTCAGCATGAAAGCGGTCAGGAGCATCTTCAGGCCGCGCACAGCTATCCTGCGCGGGTCCTGTTTGCCGGAATACGCAAAGCCGACGCCCATGCAGAACATGAACATCGGAGCGGCAAGATAGCCTGCCAGGATCTCGTCGAGGAACAGATACAGGAAATGATATTCCTCGGTATAGGAGATCATGCCGAACGAATGATCCACGATCATGAATATGATCGCCAGCCCTTTGACCAGATCTATTTCAGGCTGGCGGCCCCTGTTGACGGCGGCCTCCCCGATTCCGAAAAACGCCGGCGCTTTTGCTTTCAGTTTTTCCTTCATGAACAATTCTCCTCATCTGCAGGGATCCGTGATTTTTTCCGGAAGCAGCCCCTGTCCGGAAACATGCGACGGCGGGCAGACACGATACATCCCCGTTCTTCCGACCCTTTCCGTCGCTGTTTCCGTATCTGCTTTTCAAAAGGCCGGTCCGTTCAGCCCCTGTGTCTGTATATGATTATAGGCGAAATAGAAAATATTGTCCAGCATTTGGTTTCCCGTTCTCTGAGTGAAAAAGGCAAACGGGATCATGACCTTGCCGGACCCGTGCGCCGCTTTATGGCGTTTGTTTTCGGCTGTGACAAACTGTGCAAATACCGAAGAACGTGCGATCCTGCCTCCTTGCTGCACGTTTTTTTGCTGCGCCGGGGGGAGGGAAGATCTCACATGCTCCCCACCACCTGCTTCCGTGCGGACCGGGGTACATGGATACCGATCCGTTGAATGGCATTCCCTTCCCTGCAAGGAATTACGAGAATATCGATCCGAGAGTCAGCAATCTGTACTGGCACACCTGGTGGTACTATACCATGGCGAGCACCTATATGCCGGTGCTGTCAGATGATGACGGAGAAGTGACGATCTGCATCGGTGAGCCGGGTGTTTACAGCTGGAGCATTACTTCGGGATGCGACAGCCGTTTCCACAGCAAGCATTACCTGAGCAGAACGCAGATCCTGGTGATGGGCAGCAGCACCTTGAGCCTGCCTGCTTCCCTGACGACCATCGAGAGTGAGGCGTTCTCCGGAGTTCCCATGCAGCAGATCACGCTGCCGTCCGGTGTAACCTCCGTTGGAAGTCAGGCATTCGCAAATACCGGCCTCAGGCTCATCTACATTCCCGCGGGCGTCACATCCATCGCGGATGATGCCTTCAGCGGATGCGAAGATGTGGGCTTCCTGGTGCCCTCCGCTTCTGCCTATGCTGTTCAGTACGCGGAAAGCCATGATATTCCGTACTGCGTGATCGACTTCGTTCCCTGATGTGGTTCCGAATCAGGAATGAATTCGCGTACCAGTCTGGCTATTCGGAAAGAGGAATGACTATTTGAAGAAAATCTCCGGTGCTGTAAGGGTGCCGGAGATTTTTTCATAGGCTGTAATTTGAATGATAAAATATGATGGCAGATTACGTCATTATTGGCGAGTAAAAACACCCGAAATGGTTTGTATTTCAGAACGAGTAGAAAATATTCTTTATGTTGTTATCGAGGCATGTATAAGAGGGAGAGTGAAGAGAATGTTTCAGTTCAAAGATTGCAAGATACAGACCATGAACATGCTGTCCGGTAAAAAATCATTTATAAAAAACAATGGACTGCTGATATTTACTTGCGTTTTCTCATGTGCTTACGTATAATAAAAGCAAGTCATATATTGCATATGCTGTGCCAAAAAACGCATGCCATAACAATCAGTATCAGATGCTATCATCACATTGAAAAACAGAACTCGTGATAACATACATTCCTCTGATTTTCTGCTTTGATGAATTAACGAACCGAAACTGTCCGGCCGGCTGATGACCGAAAGGAGAATTGACTGTGAAAAAGCACTCATGGATGAATTACCTGATCCTTCTGCTGCTCTGCTGCATTTGTGCGGGCTGTTTGGCGGAAGAAGTCCCTGATATCGTCAGGAACACGCCGGGAAGCGATCAACTGATGATCAGAACCGATTACAGTAACGCGGATAACTGGCTTGCGCGTCCGGAAGATCCTGACAAGACTGTGGATCTGATCTATTTCTATCCCACGGTTTTCTCTCCGGCCGATCCGGGTGTATCAGTCATATCGGATATCGATGACGCTGCCATGCGTAAAATGGCGGCGCTTGCGTTTGACAAGCAGGCAACGGCATTTGCCGGATGCTGCAATATGTACGCTCCGTTCTACCGGCAGCTGGACGCGAGCTATTCCCTGACACTTTCCGAAGAAGATCACGGGCAGCTGTTCGGATACATGGTTTCGCAGGACGCGACAGCTGCCATGGATTACTATTTTGAATATGAAAACAATGGCAGGCCGTTTATCCTCGCAGGGCATTCACAGGGATCCGAAACAGTCCTGTATCTCTTGACCGGATATTTCAAGACCCATCCGGAGTATTATTCCAGGATGATTGCCGCCTATGTCATCGGATATTCAGTTACGGACAGTGTCCTGAACGCGAATCCGCATCTGAAATTCGCGGAGGATGAGGCTGATATCGGCGTGATCATTTCGTGGAACACGGAAGGCCCGGAGAATATCGGCCGGCACAACGCAGTCGTGCTGGAGGGAGCACGTTCGATCAACCCGGTCAACTGGAAAACCGACAGTACATACGCGTCTGCGGAGGAAAACAGGGGATCGCGCATCAACGGGGAGATCCTGTACGGAATTGCCGATGCGCAGATCGATCCCGAAAGAGGGACTGTTATCACACATGCCGATCAGGCTTACGCGGTAACGATGCCGGCGGCGCTGCTGTTCGGACCGGCATCCTTTCACCTGAATGATTATGATCTGTATTATATGAATATCGCGGAAAACGCGCAGAAACGGATCGATACGTATTTTTCCACGACCAGATAAAAAGAAAGGGAGGATCGGCTTATGAAGAAACTGCTCACTGTTCTGCTGGCTCTCGTACTTGCTGTAACGGTTGCGGGTTCGTTTGCACAGGAGACCGAAGGACCTGCTGCGCCGGCTCTGTCCGAGGAACGCCTGCAGACGATGGATTCCATCAAGAGGATTTCAGATTATGATTATCTGAATCTGTACTCCATGGAGGTCTTCTACGATTACGATATAGAAGACCTGATCCTTCCGCCCGGTGTCTACGATGATCAGGCGGCTATGAACCTGTTTCTGAATGCTGCCGCACCGGGTTACGAATTTGAACTGACCGCGCCGGATTTCGGCTGCTCCGCTTTTACGCTGACCGCATCTGACGGCAAGGTCTACATGGGCCGGAATTATGACTTCAAATTTGATTCCTCCGCGATGCAGGTGTACTGCCATCCCAAAGATGGCTACGCGTCCGTTTCCTACGCTGCACTGGACAACCTGAAGGTCGAGGATCCGCTTTCATCCGACGCGGCTAGGATCGCGTGTCTGGCAGCTCCGTTTGTCTGTCTGGACGGTATGAACGAGAAGGGGGTCGCCATCGCCATCCTGACGCTTCCGAGTGAGCCCACAAAGCAGAATACAGGAAAGCCTGTTATCCCGACTGCCACAGTGACCCGGCTGGTACTGGATAAGGCGGCAACGACGCAGGAAGCGATCGCGCTGATCGCGCAATACGACATGTATTGCAGTAATGGCCGCGATTATCACTACTATATCACGGATGCCTCCGGCGATGGATGCATCGTGGAATTCGACTGTGACAGGGAAGACCGGCCGATGGTGGTGACACCGATCCGTACCATCACGAACTACTTCGGCATGTATGAGGATATCGTTGTTCCCGGCCCCAACAACGGCAAATACGGAACGGGAAAAGAGCGGCGCGACCGGATCGAAGACACGATCGAACGGGCCGGAGATAATACGGATAATCTGACCGCCATGGCGGCTCTCCGTTCCGCCTCCACGGCTCCCGATCCGGAGAGCATTATCAGCAACACACAGTGGAGTATCGTGTACAATCTGACGGATCTGAGCCATGAATTTGTTTTGCACAGAAGGTGGGCTGATATATTTATGTTCAAAGATCTGGTTGTCCCTGCCCGGAGGGAGAACAAGCTTTCAAGGGACAGGATCGCAACGCTGGGCACGATCCGGAAACTGACGGATTATGAGGAATACAATGTTTATTCGATGGATATTCTGTATGATTACAGCTTGAAGGATCTGACGCCGACAGAACCTGTGGATACGCAGACGATTCTGAATCTTGTGCTTATGGAAGCGGCTCCTGGCTGCGATTTCAAAATCACAGCTCCCGAATTCGGCTGTTCCGCGTTTTCTGTGCCAACAAGTGACGGGACTTATCTGATGGGACGCAGCTACGATTTCCGGTTCAATTCTTCCTGCATGATCGTTCACTGCAATCCACGTGACGGATATGAATCAGTTGCCCACGCGGCGCTGAACAACCTTGGAGCCGATGATCCGGATTCATCGGAAACTGCGCGCGTTGCGTGCCTTGCCGCTCCGTTTGTCTGTCTGGACGGCATCAACGAAAAAGGTGTCGCGATCGCCGTGCTGACGGAAGATTCAGCGCCCGCGATCCAGAATACCGGAAAGCCGAAACTTGCCACAACGATACTGATCCGGCTTGTGCTGGACAAAGCTGCCACCACGCAGGAAGCAGTTGACCTTATCC
>PITV01000011.1 GCA_017577285.1 Clostridiales bacterium | reverse complement strand
TTTCCATATCTCTGGCCGCTTCCTCAGCCATCTGCTCCGCTTCCTCAGCCACCTGTTCCATTTCGCCGGCATCGGTACGGACAGCCCCGGCGGCCTTATCGGCCACGGTCTTTACCGCTTTCGCGAATCCCTGCGCGATCTGCGCCAGGATTCCGCCGGCGCTTCCGGCGGCGCTGTTCAGCTTTTCATTCAGCTTTTCAGCCAGTTCTCTCAGCTGATCCTGCGGGGACTTTTCCGGCACGGGATCATCCTTCACGGTCTCCCATTCGCCCTCCGGAGCGTTCTCGGCCGGCGCTTCATCCGCGGCACGTTCTTCCGCCGCTCCCGCCTCAGGCGCTTCCTCAGCGGGGGCCTCCGCCGGCATTTCGCGGCTCACACAGGCGTTGAACTTGTCAGCGAGGCTTCCGGCCGCCTTCGTAAGGCCGTCCGCGGCGCCGGTCAGCAGCTGCCTGATGCCCTTTACGGCATCCTTGCCCATACGGCCCAGTTCAGCGGTATCGATCTGGAAGGAGAAGGGATCATCCAGCTTCTCTTCCCCGCCGCGGGCGTTTTCTTCGATGCTGGAAAACTCGCTGTTCAGGCGCTGAGCCAGTTCGCCGATATCTTCCATATCAGCCACGGCCTCTTCCTCGGTCATGCCCGCCTCCATCCGGTCCTCGATCAGTTCCTCGTAGAAGCGCAGTACAGCCTGTTTGCTTTCCTCATCCGTGATGAGGGCGTCTGACAGTTTCTGCAGATACTCATTCTTCGTCATGCTTATCATCCTCTCTGATAAACTCGTATACGCGCATCACGTCTTCCCATTCCTTCAGGAACGTGCCGATCTGATCTCTTCCCGCATCGGTGATAGCGTAATATTTGCGCAGTCTGAAATTATGCTCCACGGAATAGACCCGCAGGCATCCGTTGTTTTCCAGGCGGCGGAGCACCGGATACAGGGTGGATTCAGTCATTTCCATCACCTGTTCCATGTCCTTGATCAGCTGATAACCGTAGCTGTCTCCCCTGGTCAGAAGTTTCAATACACAGGCTTCTGTCAGCCCTCTCTTTGTCTGAGCGTCCAACAGGATCACCTCCTTACACGCAATACTATACACCGCATAGTATTATCTGTCAAGCAATATTTTGAAATTTTCAGAAAAATATTTTTAAGGCTGCCGGAACTGCGCATTTTCAGGGGGTTTTTCGCCGTTTTATGTTGAATATGGTCAAATATCTTACTGAAAATACAAAAAATCATTGACACCCACCCGGATTGTATTTATAATGTATACACAAAATACCCGGCCGGGGCTGATAATATCCCGGCCGACGAGGAGGATATGGTATATGAAGAAACTGGTATCTCTGCTTCTGGCTCTGTGCCTGGTGCTGGGCTGCTGCGCGGCTCTGGCCGATGACGTCGTTCCCGGCAAGGGAATGGAAGACGTTGATCCCGCCCTGCTGGCTGCTGCTCAGGAAGAGGGCGAGCTGATCGTTTACGGCTCCTGCGAGGAAGAATATCTGGCTGCCGCCTGCACGCACTTTGAAGAGCTGTACGGCATCAAGGTACGCTATCAGCGCCTGTCCACCGGTGAGGTTCAGGCCAAGATCGGTGAAGAAAACGGCAATCCCTCCGGTGACGTCTGGTTCGGCGGCACCAATGATCCCTACAACGAGTGCGCCAAGGACGGCCTGCTGATGGCCTACGAAGCCACCAACGCGAAGCATCTGACCGGTGCCCAGTACCGCGATCCCGACGGATTCTGGTACGGCATCTACAAGGGCATCCTGGGCTTCATGGTGAACACCGAGGAACTGGCCCGTCTGGGTCTGGAAGCTCCCGCGGGCTGGGATGACCTGCTCAAGCCCGAATACGCCGGCCTGATCTGGCTGTCCAACCCCTCCACCGCCGGCACCGCCAAGCTGGTCATCAACACCATGGTGCAGATGAAGGGCCACGATGAAGCCATGGCTTACTTCGTGGAACTGGACAAGAACATCCAGCAGTACACCAAGTCCGGCTCCGGCCCCAGCAAGAAGGTCGGTATCGGCGAATGCGTCATCGGCATCGGCTTCCTGCATGACGGCATCTATCAGATCCTGCAGGGCTACGACAACATCGCCCTGATCATCCCCTGCGAAGGCACCAGCTACGAGATCGGCTCCACCGCCATCTTCGAGGGCTGCGAGCATGAAGCCGCCGCCAAGCTGTGGATCGAGTATGCCCTGTCTCCCGAGTGCGTCGAAGGCGCCGATGAAGCGGGCAGCTTCCAGTTCCTGGTACTGGACAACGCCGAACAGCCTGCCGCTGTGCAGCCCTTCGGCCTGGATCCCGAGAACGTGATCGATTATGACTTCGCCGATGCCAAGGAAAACACCAGCAAGTACGTTGCTGATTACATCGAGGCCCTCGGCGGCGCTCATGACGGACGTTTCAAGACTGAGTAATTCCCGCTTCGCGGGCGAACGGAAAGCAGCCGTTGCTGCTTTCCGTCCGATCCGGATTCACCTCTCGTGATGCCCTGCATCACTCCCGGGCGGTGAATCCGCAGGGAAACAAAATTTCCTCCGGTCGTCAGGCTTCCCTCCGGAAATTTTGAGTCCTCGGACGGGCAGAGCCCGCCCTGCGGATCTGAATTTACCGTAATATGAGAAACAGGTAACGGAAGGAATATGTTTTCCCGAGCATAGAGTCGATTCAATCGGGGGGATGGGATCCGGTCCCATCCCCCTTTCCCAATGAAGGATACAGCATACGGGGAAAAGGGCGGCATGACGCCCGGATCCCCAGTCTGAAAGAAAAAGGGGTGTGCCCATGAGACAAAGCGCCCGTCTGGACAGAAAGAAGTTCTGGAAAGATCCGGTCATGATCATCACGATCTTCGTGCTGACCGTCTTTCTGGCCCTGTTCATCCTGTACCCGCTGGTCATGCTGCTGCTGGACAGCGTGTATGTGAAGGATGTGGAATACTGGTACGTCGGCTCGTACATGAAGGATGAGGAGATCATCTGGTACACAGAGGACGGGACCGCCGCGGACAACAGCAGCGATCAGGAGGCCTGGGTAATGCTGGGCGAGGGAGAGGAAACAAAGCTGCTGCCCGTGTACTACGCGGATTATTTCCTGTTCCCGAAGCACATGAAGATCTCGGACGCCGCGAAGCTGACGCCCGAAAGCGCTCAGCAGCCCTGCATCCGGGTGCTGAACAACCAGAGCAAGTATGTGATGCTCTCCCTGTACCATGTGGATGATCCGTACTATCTGGAGGATGCCGCGGCCAAAAAGGCCGTGGTCCCCTATCTGTTCAATGAAAAGAACCGCATCCTGCAGATGAGCAAGACGCCCTCCGCGGATACGGCCAGGGTGAGGGTCAGCGCCTATCATGTGACGCTGGACGCCTTCCCCCGCATCTTCAGGGATTACACCTTCAACAACGCGTTCTTCAATACCCTGAAGCTGGGCTTCTTCGTAGGCCTGGTCTCCGTGGCGGTGGGCCTGCTCTTCGCCTATGTGGACTGCTATGTGAAGGTGCGCTTCAGGCCCATGAAAAAGCTGTTCGATGTGGTGAGCCTGCTGCCCGTGGTCAGCCCGCCCTTCGTGCTGAGCCTTTCCATGATCCTGCTCTTCGGCAAGAGCGGTCTGGTGACCCGCAGCCTGCTGGGGATCTATGATTCCGATATCTACGGCTTCTGGGGCATCCTGATCGTGCAGGGCATGACCTTCTTCCCCGTCTGCTACCTGATGCTGAAGGGCCTGCTCAACAACATCGACTGCTCCATGGAGGAGGCCGCCCGGGATATGGGCGCCAGCCGCTTCCGCGTGTTCATGAACGTCACCCTGCCCCTGATGCTGCCGGGCCTCGGCAACGCCTTCCTGGTCACCTTCATCGAATCGGTGGCCGACTTTGCCAACCCCATGCTCATCGGCGGCAACTATGATACCCTGGCCACCACCATTTACCTGCGCATCACCGGCGGCACCTATGACACCAACGGCGCCGCCGCCATGGCCGTGGTGCTGCTGGGCATCACGCTGATCCTGTTCTTCGTGCAGAAGTACTGGCTGGAGAAAAAGACCGCCGCCACCCTTACCGGCAAGGCCAGCCGCGCCCGCATGCCCATTGAGGACAAGAGCGTGCGCATCCCCCTCTCCGTCTTCTGCACCGCCGTTTCCGCCTTCGTCATCATGCTCTATATCGCTGTGCCCTTCGGCAGCCTGTTCAACCTGTGGGGCAGGGATTACAGCCTGAGCTTCAAGTGGTATGAGTACATGTTCAAGCAGGACGGCCTGAGGGCGTTCAAGGACAGCTTCATCCTGTCCCTCATCGCCTCTCCCGTCACCGCGCTGCTGAGCATGATCATCAGCTACCTTGTGGTCAAAAAGAAATTCAAGCTCAAGGGATTCATCGAAGTGGTATCCATGCTGGCCATGGCTGTGCCCGGCACGGTGCTGGGCGTGGGCTTCATCCGCGCCTTCGCCAACGGCGTGTTCCGCACCGGCTTCATGCAGGGCTTCTACGGCTCGGGCGCCATCCTGGTGGTGGTGTTCGTGGTGCGCTCCCTGCCTGTAGGTACCAGAAGCGGTATATCCGCCCTGCGGCAGATCGATAAATCCATTGAGGAATCCGCCTATGATATGGGCGCCGGCAGCGGAAAGGTGTTCACCACCGTCACACTGCCCCTCATCAAGGAAAGCTTCTTCTCCGGACTGGTCACCACCTTCGTCCGTTCCATCACCGCCATTTCGGCCATCATCCTGCTGGTGACGCCGCAGTTCCTGCTCATCACCTGCCGCATCAACGAGTTTGCCGAAAAGGGCTCCTACGGCGTGGCCTGCGCCTACGCCACCATCCTGATCATCATCACCTACAGCGCCATCCTGCTGATGAACTGGCTGCTGCGGATGCTGGGCACCAGCAAGGAACAGCGCCGGTCGGTTCGGCAGAACAACTACTACCGCAAGCTGCGTGAAAAGGCGAACCGCGCTTCCGATCCCGTCCGGAAGGAAAAACTGGCCCGGAAGGAACAGCTGGCCATCGACCTGAACACGCTGGATGATGACTGCCGCACGCAGCTGGCCGCCGCTAAGGAGCTGCTGGATCAGGATACCGATCTGGCTGCCGGTGACCCGGCACTGAAGCAGCGGGCCGTCAGCACATACAAAGAGGAGACCGCGAGAGTGAAAGCATTCAGGCGCGAACGGGCCGCCGAGATAAAACTGGCGGCAAAGCAGGCGTTCACCGGCCCGGGCAGCGGCCCGGATCAGCAGTAAGGAGGCAGAACATATGACTATGAATTCTTCCATCAAAACCGCTAAAAACCCCAAGGGCATCAAGCTGGACCATATCAGCAAGATATACCGCGATCCCAAGACGGGAAAGGATTTCTTCGCCGTGCATGACGTGAGCCTGGATATCGCTCCCGGCAGCTTCATCACGCTCCTGGGCCCCTCCGGCTGCGGAAAGACCACCACCCTGCGCATGATCGCCGGCTTTGAGAGCCCCGATGAGGGCGAGATCTACCTGGGCGATGAGGCCATCAACTCCCTCACCCCCAACAAGCGCGACACCGCCATGGTGTTCCAGAGCTACGCCCTGTTCCCCCACTACAATGTGTATGACAACGTAGCCTACGGCCTGCGCCTGAGAAAGGTGCCCGCCGCCGAGATCCGCCGCCGCGTCACCGATATACTGGCGCTGGTGGAGCTTTCGGGCATGGAGCAGCGCATGACCAACCAGCTCTCCGGCGGCCAGCAGCAGCGCGTCGCCCTGGCGAGAGCGCTGGTGGTGGAGCCCGGCGTGCTGCTCTTCGATGAGCCCCTTTCCAACCTGGACGCCAAGCTGCGCGTGCAGATGCGCACCGAGATCCGCCGCATCCAGCAGACCCTGGGCATCACCGCCATCTATGTCACCCACGACCAGAGCGAGGCCATGGCCATTTCCGATCAGATCGTGCTGATGAAGAGCGGCGTCATCGCCCAGGCGGGCACGCCTCACGAGATCTACTACCACCCCGTCAGCGAGTTCGTGGCGGACTTTATCGGCGAGTGCAACTTCCTCGCCGGCACGGTCGCCGGCAGCGAGGGCGATACCGTGACCCTGAAGGTGGGTGAATCGGCCGTTCAGGTGCAGTCCGGGCTGCCCGTCACCGCCGGTGAAGAGCGCAAGATCGTGCTTCGCCCCGAGGCCGTCACCATCGGCGATGAGGGCATGATCCCCTGCGATGTGGTGCTGAGCTGCTTCATGGGCTCCTATCAGAACTACCATGTCATGGTGGGCGATACGCTGGTGAAGATCTGCGACAACTGCCCCATCAACAAGAAGATCTTCAACGAGGGCGACAGGGCGTACATCTCCTTTGACAAGGCCTGCGCGCACATCCTGTAAAAGGGCCGCCGGGGCCGCGGAAAAAGCGCTTTGAAGACAGTCGCGGCCCGCGAAAGCAAAAAAAGAAAGCGGAGAGCAGATGATGCTCCCCGCTTTTTGATATCACCGGAAATATCACCGGAGCGGGCCGCTCCGGGGCGGTATCGGTTTTATACCGGGGCGGATGATCCTCCGGCGGACGGCCGCGGCCGGGTCACCTGTCTGTCAGCACCCAGCCCATTTCCTCCAGCTTTGTCTGTGTCATGGAACCGAGCGGCACATCGATCACCAGATCCGCCCTGCAGTCATAGAATGGGTTATCACCGAAATACGCGACGTTTGCCGGCAGGCTCAGGCTCACCAGATCGGAACAGAAGGCAAAGGCGAAGCTGCCGATGCTGGTCACATTTTGCGGAATTGTCAGCGTCGTCAGATTTTCGTTGCCCATGAACCCCATTTCATCGATGCGCTCCAGAGAGGCCGGGAGGGTCACAGTGGTCAGCCGGTCGCAGAAATGGATGGCGTAGCCTCCAATCACCTTCGTTCCCGGCCGCACGGTGCCCACCGTTTCGGGCCCGGTCAGCAGATAGGAGATGAGGCGCAGCTCCTCATTGTCATACAGCCCGCTGCCGGACATCTCAAAGCGGGTGTTCTCGGGCGGAATACTGATCGTTACCAGCGCGCCGCAGCCGTTGAAGGGATTGTCGCCCATCGCCTCGATGCTGGCGGGCAGGATCACTTCCTCCAAAGTATCACTCTTGGCGAAGGCGCAGTCTCCCAGCACTTTCACGCCCTCCGGAACGGTGATGGAAACGGCGGTCTTTTCCGCGAAGGCCCATTCCCCGATGAGGGTCACAGGTCTGCCCTCCACTTCAGCCGGGAGCACAAGCACCGTATCCGTGCCGGTGTAGCCGGTAATGGCGGCAGTGCCGTCCTCATACAGCATATAGGTGTAGTCCCCGCGGGTGATCTCCTCCGCCGCGGCCCCGCAGACAGCGGTCAGCAGGATCAGGACAAGGATGACGGACAGTTTACGCATGATACGCTCCTCCTTTATTCAGTTCTCAATGCATCGATTTGGATGTTCTCTGCCTTCAGTATACACGATCCCGCCCGCCTTTTCAACAGGAAAACAGGGTCTGTACAGCAGCGGAGGCGGTGATCCGGCGGAAAATGGCGGAGAATGGCGGGCAATGACGAGGAAAGACGGTGAACGGCGGAGGATGCACTTGAGGCGGGGCGCGGGCGGGATATAATGAGAGTGTAAGACCGTGAAAAGCGCGGAAGGCCCGGAAAGGCCTTCTTTTTTTACGGAAGGAAACGCGAAAGGACGGATATACACAGGTTTGAACGGAAAAGATGAGCGGCGGGAAGGCATGGCGGAAGAGAGGGCCGCGGCCGGCGGCGCGGCAGGCATCGGCCCGGCTCCGGAGACGGCACCGGCGGCGGAGCCCGGCGCACGGGAGGACGGCGCCGCGCTGCTGTCCTCTCCCCTGCTGCTGGGGCACGGCCTGGGCTTCCGGGATCTCACGCCCATGCACGGGGCGTGGATGGAAAAGATGCTGCGCGCAAAGGAGGACATGACCCTGCAGGCGCACCGCGGCAGCTACAAGACCACCTGTCTCGGCATCGTCATCGCCCTCATCATGCTGACGGAAAGGGATAAAAACATCATATTCCTGCGCAAGACGGATAACGATGTGGCGGAGGTCATCCGTCTGGTGCACAGGATCCTGCGCTCCGGCCCGGTATCCGGCTGGCTGCGCGCCCGCGGTGAAGAGCTGAAGATCACAAGATGCAACGGCAGCGAGATCACCACCTCCCTTTACGCCCCGCTCTCCGGCTCCGTGCAGCTGCTGGGCATCGGCATCGGCGGCAGCCTTACGGGAAAGCACGCCGATATCGTCATCACCGATGACATCGTGAACCTCAAGGACCGCTTCTCCCGGGCGGAGCGGGAGCGCACGAAAAACGCCTATCAGGAGCTGCAGAACATCAAAAACCGGGGCGGGCGCATCATCAATACCGGCACCCCCTGGCACAAGGAGGACTGCTTCTGCCTGATGCCGGAGCCGGACAGATATGACTGCTACAACACGGGCCTCATGGACGCGGATCAGATCGAACAGCTCAGGCGCAGCATGAGCCCCTCCCTTTTCGCCGCCAATTACGAGCTGCGGCACATCGCCCGGGAGGATGCCCTTTTCGCCGGAGAGCCCCGGTTTACACAGGATCCCCTCAACCTGCGGGACGGCATCGCTCATATCGACGCGGCCTACGGCGGGGGCGACTGCACCGCCCTCACCTGCGCCTGCCGGGCGGAGGACACCATCTACCTGTACGGAAGGCTGTGGCAGGGGCATGTGCAGAATGTGCTGGACGCGGCGCTGCGGGAGTGCGACAGGCTGATGTGCGCCCCCGTTTACTGCGAGACCAACGCCGACAAGGGCTATCTGGGCCGGGAGATCCGCGCCCGGGGACACGAGGCGCGGCTGTACAGCGAGCATGAGAACAAGTATTTCAAAATATCCTCCTTCCTCCGCAAGTGGTGGGATCACATCGTGTTCCTGGAGGGCACCGACAGGGACTATCTGGAGCAGATCCTGGATTACAGTGCCGGCGCCGCTCACGATGACGCGCCGGACAGCGCCGCCAGCCTCATCCGCGTGCTGGACAGGCGGGAGTAAAAGCCGCTCGGCTGAAGCCCGAAGGTGGATTTATCCCGTTTTTTTGCCGTTCTGTCCTTGCACGGCATCCCCGCGGATGATAAAATGAATGTGACATGATACCCTTTCCGGAGGATCGCCATGCGTGTGAAATATACAGCCCTCATCCTTGCCCTGCTCCTGCTCCTGCCCTTCGCCGCGAACGCCGCTGGGTTTTCCGTGCGGCCGGCGGAGGATGTGAGTCAGGCGCAGCTGGACGCCGCCCTCGGCACCATGTCAGATCTGTACATGACCGTGTCCGGGGAGGCGCCCGACATCATCCTGACCGTCACCTGGCACGATGATATACGCGGCAGGGATCTGGAAATGGTGATCTGCGGCCTGGGCACTGTTCCCGCCGCGGCACAGGCGCGGCAGATGGCGGCCTGCGTGCAGCTGGGCGTGGAATTCGATCTGACCGCCGTTACCCGGGGCGTGATCGTTGACGCCGAAAAGCGCAACACCAATTTCCCGAATGCGTACTACTCCCCGGTGGTGAGCGAGCCGGAGGACGCCCTTTCCGTGCCCGGCGATTCCTTCCTGTGCTGGGCTGCCACCGCCAGCAACATGCTGTACATGTCCGGATGGTCGCAGAAGGCGGCTGAGGATCCCCTGACAGGAAAGGCCTTCGGCAGCGAGGATGATGTTTTCTATCTTCTGCTCTGGTGCCGCCACAACGCCGCCGGGTTCATAGAGGACGGCGTGCGCTGGTTCCTGTACGAGCCCGGATCCGGGCCGGACGGCGATGAGGGAAGCGGCAGCGCCGGTGAAGATGACCGGGATGACGACTGGGACGATGACTGGAATGATGACGGCAGCGATGACCGGGACGCGCTGGGCGGCCTGGTGCCGGACGCGGTGTGCGATCTGGGAACGGCCGGCACGGAAGATGATGCCCTGCCGCCGCAGAAGGCGCCCGGTATACTGCAGCTGATCAAGAAAGCCTACAGCCTGGGCCTCACGCTGAGCCTGTACGAATACTCCGTCGCCATCACGGGCGATGACGAGTTCCGGGCGTTCCCCTCAAAGACCGGCAACGGATACTCCCGGGAGGACTACCTGTTCCCCGATCCGGAGGATGTGGCTGAAGACAGGTTTTTCACCATACTGGATGACGGCACCTGCGTTCCCCTCACAAAGAGCGGGGATCATTACCGGGACGCGGACGGAACTGTCTATCCCGCGGTATCGGTATTCAGAGGATTCCTCTATGACGATCCCGAAACCGGCAGGACCTTTCCCGTCCTCACCATGTCCACCGATATGTCCGAGCCCGAATACTGGTTCTGCAACCGCGTCCTTCCCGCTGATGAGAGCGATCTGGACTTTTCAGACGCGGGCTGGGAGGAAAGCACCCACCACGCCGTCACCTGCAAGGGGTATGTGATGGATCTGTCCGGTGCCGCTCAGCCCGTGACCGCCATTCTGGTGAGCGATTCGGATGATGACGCGAAGATGAATCACCTCACCCCGGCAAACGCCGCCCGCTCCTCCCGCCCCGATACGGTGCGGCTGCACTTTGTCACCTGCCGGGAGGATGAAAACGGCGATCCCGCCCTCTACATGGACACCTTCTACCGCGGCGAGCGGAACACAGGCAAGCAGGCCAAGCTGCTGTGCATCACATGGCTGGAAAGCTGCAGTGAAACGGAGCCGGTGCCAGTGCCCCTCACCGGCGACACCGCGCCGGGGCTCCTGCTGCGGGCCGCCCTGACCGCCGCCGCCCTGTGCGGGATGGCGGTATGCCTGAGCCTCCGCCGGAAGATGAGAAAATAAAACCCTCCGGCCGGGAGCGCGGCACGGGTTGCCGGTACAGGCCGAGAAAAACCGGAAAAAGCGGAAAACCGGAAAAGAAAAAAACAGAAAACGGAAAACACAAAAAGACCGGACAGCCAGAAGCATCGCTCAGAGCGGTGCTTTTTTTGCGCGGCGGAAAAGCCGCGGCAGCCCGGCACGATCATCAGATAAAAGGAGAACCGGAAAGAATATGTTTACCACCTATACCCTGCAGGATCTGGAAGCCGCGAAGGCCGGCGGCGCCTTGGAGGAATTTCTCATGAAATGCGTGGAAGCCTACAGGCAGAGCCCTGATTTTGCCCGGGCCGCCGAGGCCGCGGAGTACTTCCGGGGCCATAACCGCGCCATACTGAACAAATATCTGCTGCAGACAGAGATCGTCACCGTCACCGATGAGCGGGGCCGCACCCGCAGAGTTTCCCGCCCCGTGCGGGTGCAGGGCAACCGCCTCCCCTGCGGCTTTTTCCGCCGCGCCGTGATGCAGCTGAACCAGTATCTGCTGAGCGGCGGCGTGTACTTGAAGGACGCCGCCGTCAAGCGCCGGCTGGGCACCGGCTTTGACAAGGCGCTGGAGCAGCTGGGCGAGTGCGCTCTGGTGCAGGGCGTCAGCTGGGGCTTTTTCAACTGCGATCATCTGGAGGTGATGCAGGCGGCGGAGGGAACGCTCAGCGGCTTTGTGCCCCTGTATGACGAAGTGACGGGCGAGCCCGGCAGCGGTATCCGCTTCTGGCAGCTGGATGAGGACAGGCCCCTGCGCCTGCGGCTCTTTGAGGCGGACGGCGTCTCCTCCTGGGAAAGGGAGCGGGGCGGCGGGCTGCGGCAGGTATCCGCCTCCCCCTACCTGACAGAGGGCGGGGCGCCCATGAAATGGAAGCGGCTCCCCGTGATCCCGCTCTACGCCAACAATGAGAAGCGCAGCGAACTGACCGAGACCGTGAAGCGCAAGATCGACGCCTATGACAACATCCTGTCGGACCTGGGCAACAATCTGGACCGGGCCAACGAGGTGTACTGGGTGCTGAACAATTTCGGCGGCGACGCGAAGCAGGCGCTGGAAGTGCTGGAGCAGATCCGCGAGCTGAAAATGGTCATCAACTCCTCCGACGGCAGCGGCGCCGGGGGTACGGCGGATATGAAGACCGCGGAGGTCCCCTATCTGGCGAGAAAGGCCGCTCTGGACATCCTGCGCCGGGAGATGTACGCCGATTTCATGGCGCTGGACATGGAGACCCTCACCGGCGGCAGCCTGACCAATGTGGCCATCAAGGCCGCCATGGCGGATCTGGACCTGAAGGCCAACAGCTTTGAATGGCAGTGCTTCCGCTTCGTGCAGAGCGTGCTGGAGCTGCTGGGGGTCACGGATGAGGATATCTCCTTCCGCCGCCAGAGCATCTCCAACGCCCACGAGACAGTGGAGGATATCTACCGCATGCGCGCCGATCTGGATCGCCGCAGCGCCCTGATGCTGAACCCCTACATCGATCAGGATGAGGCGGAAAGGCTGATAAGCTCCGCTGACGCTTCCCCCGCGGAATAAAAGCGGCCGGGAAAAACGCGCGGCCCGTACCGGTCCCGGAGACGGCTGACAGGGAAAGCACACAAAAAAAGACCGTCACGCGGCGGTCTTTCTCAGTGATCGGGCCGATGGTTTCGGGAGGCCTGATCTTACAGCACCTTGAAGTAATCCTTGTAGATGTAGCCGGTGATGTTCTGGTAGGTCACCTTGCCCCACTGGTCATAATAGGCCCAGTTGTGGAAAACGCACTTCGCGCCGCAGGGGATGACGCCCAGGATCTTGCCGTTCTTGTAGGAATCGCGGATGTTGACGGCATCGCAGTTGATGATCTGGGCCTTCTTCTCGGTTCCGTTCCTGCTGCCGGCGCCGCCGGTGACCTGTTCCAGTTCTTCCGCGTTGAGCTGTTTGGCATCATAATTCTCAGACATTTTCATTCTCCTTCCGGCTCACAGCCGGTCATTTATTCTTCCGGGACCGCCCCGGACATATATTTATACGAACGGATCGCGGGACGGGATACCGGGAGACCGCGGCGGCCGCACCAGACATTCCGCCCTTCACCGCCGGGTATCAGAGGAAGTTCTCCTCCCACGCGGCATCCAGACGCTTTCCGAATTCCTTCAGCGCAGCCCGGGGCACGGGAAGCACCCGCCCGTCACGCAGGATGATCGCGTTTTCGGTGAGGCGGCGCACCAGGGCGATATTCACCACCGTGCTGACGCCGCAGGACAGGAACAGGGGCTCATGAGACAGGGCATCCAGCTCCTCCATCAGCTTTCCGCGCACCGTAACGCCTGTGATGGCGCGGCCGTCCCGCAGCACATAGCACACGCCGCGACCCTTGCGGGCGGCATAGGCGATGCTCTGGAGCGATATGCTCAGGGCGCCGTCGGGGGTGCGGATGCGGGCGACAGGGGCGTGATTCAGCCGGTAGCGGAGCAGCATGCGCCCCACGGCCCGGGCGAAATCCGGATTGATCACCGTGCCGGGCAGATAGTAGATGTGCGGATTCTCGCGGGAGGAAGGGGTGAAATCCATATTGCCGCCCATCAGGATCACATCGGTATGCTCCCGCATGACCTGCAGAAGGGCCGCCACCTCCTCGGCGGGCATTCCGGGCAGCCTGCCGCACAGCACGCACAGATCAAAGCCGTTGGGCATTTCACGCAGACGCCCGATGATCTCATCCCCCCGGTAAACGGGGATCACATCGGTCTCCATGCCGGCGGGAAATTCACATATATACTGCGTCAGTTCGTCTGTCTGTTCCTTTGTTCCGGCGCAGACGCATATCTTGACGGGAGGCGGATTCGTGATGATCTCCATTTTGCTCGCCTTTCTTTCACGCTTCAGGCAGATGCTCTGCCCATACATCGAGTATATCACCAAACCGCGGATCAGGCAACACAATGAGCGCAATTTTTACCCGTATTCTCCGTTTTTTTGCATATTTCCCTTCACTTTTACCAATTTTATGATAATAAGGAGTGATTTATACGCATATCCTATCATGCGATCATACCCCCATCCCCGCCGGACGCCGGGGCGAGAACGCCGCGCGGCAGATCCGCTTCAGCCTGCGGGAGTGGCTGCCCCTGCCGGAAGACGCCGTCATCACGCTGCTGGTGAGGCGCCCCGGAGAGGAGGCCCCCTACCCTGTTCCCCTCACCTCTGACAGCCATGAGGAGGGATGCAGTATGCTGTGGACACCCTCCGCGGCCGACACCGCGCTGGCAGGCACCGGCGAATGCGAGCTGCGCCTGTGCGCGGGCGAAGGCGCGGACGCAAGGATCCTCAAGAGCCGCCGCTATCCCTTTTCGGTGGAGGACGCGCTGGGACAGGAGACCGACCCGCCCTCCCCCTGGCAGCCGTGGGTGGACAGGGTCTGCGGCGCCGCGGACAGGGCGGAGGACGCCGCCCGGATCCTTTCGGACGCGGCGGAACAGACGGCGGAAAACACCGCGGATATCGCGGAGCTGACAGCCGCTGTCTCCCGGAAGGCGGACGCGGCGGGGCTGTGCGCCGGCCTCACCGCCGGCAGCGCGCTGCGGCTCATCGACCCGGACGCGGAGCCCTCCCTGTGGCGTCTGGGAGCGGGGCCGGTCTCCGCCTTCGCCTCCCTTCCCGGGAGCGGACACCGGAAGGCGGCCGGGCATGTGACGGCGATCCTCGGGCGCACCTGCGTGAAGAACCAGATGTACAACCCTCAGAGCGGCGTCACATCCACCGCCGGCGGCGTGACCTATACCAACAACCGGGACGGCACATGGACCCTGACCGGGACGGGCACCGGCACCAACCGCAAGCAGATCATGTCCGTCTCCTGCACGGAGGGGCACGTGTACTACGCCAGCCACGGCGCGGGGTTCAACGGGAACGGCACCTTCTACCTGTGCCTCAGCAGATCGGGCACGCGCCTGACCACCTGTTCCCCCGGAGACGGTCATCTGCTCACCGCCGAGTACGCCTATGACGCCCTTTCCATCCGCACGACGGCGGATTTCCGCGCCCCTGAGAGCGGGCTCACCCTGCGCCCGGTGCTGGTGGATGTGACGGTGCTGTGCGGCGCGGGCAATGAGCCCCGCAGCACCGGCGAACTGCTGCGGCAGTTTCCCGGCATCCGCGGCTGGAGCTATGACGCCGGTTCCCTCATGCACGCGTCAGCCGCCTGCCTGAAAAGCACGGGAGAGGATCTTTTCGATGCCGCCTCAGGCACCGCCCGGCTCTTTGCCGGGGAGACCTTCCGGATCAGCGGCAGCTGGAGCGCGCTGATGCTGGAGAACATCCCCGTCACCCCCGCCGCGGACGGCACCTTCACCGCCGGCATTACCGGCACGCTGCGGGTGACAGACGGGGAGGATATCCTTCTGCGCCGCGCCGGGAACGGCGGTGAGGACGCGGAAGAGCCCCGCCGGGGCGGGGAAACCGTGCTGCCGCTGCCGGTATCCCGGTATTTCCCTCAGGGCATGATGAGCTGCGGGGAGGTGAGGGACGAACTGCGGGCCGACCGCGCCATACGGCGCTGCGAGGTATCGGGCGGCGCGGTGACCGCGATGGCTGTGCCCGTGGTGACGGTGATCTCCCCTCCCCTTTCCCTGCTGATCAATCTGGACAGCGGCGGGCAGATCGAGGCTGCCGGAGAGGAGGGCGGCACGCCCTCCGCGCCCCTCGATGTGATGATGAGCCTGACCCCCGATGTGATCCGCGCCGCCGGAGCCCTGCCCCGGGCGTACGTCAGCCTCGGGAGCCTGGACGGACTGCTGGCGCTGCTGGGCGCGCAGCTGGGCGTCACCTTCACCCGCTCCTGGGACAGCGGCGAAGGAAAATGGACCTTTGGCGTCACATGACAGATCCCGGCAGCCGGGTGATTATCTCCGGACGAATCGGCCCTTTGCGGGAAGATCCCGGCAGCGGTGCAGAAAGAGAACAGAAAAGCACGCGGCAGGAGGAAAGCCGCGTGCTGTATATACGATGGAATAAAGCATGACTGCTCAGATCAGCTTTATTCAGAAAATGACAGACAGGGAAAGGGAACTGAAAGCCCGGCAGGTACCGCAGATGACCGGTTCACTCCTGCACAAGCAGTTTTACAACGACCTTTCTGATATTTTCCGGCCTGCCGCACTGACAGCGCGGTTTATGGGCATCCTGCGGAAAGAAGACCGCGAAATCCCCGGGATGCAGGAACAGGGGCGTTTCTTCCTCCGCCCGCTCTGACACAAGACAATCCTTTTCCTCACTGTAGGCGGAGGGATCCGTCATGTTCTGCACCGGCGCGAAGCCGATGCACTCATTGCCCTCAAACAGATACTGTATATCGATATACTTCCTGTGCGCTTCCCATCCGCACTCCTCCCCCGGCAGGGTGGCATACTGCTGCACGGAGGCGAATATCCTTTTTCCGTCGATCTCATACTGTCCGGGGGCGGGAAACGCCTTTTCGCACGATTTCAGATACCGGAACGCGGCCTCCCAGGCCGGGCCCATTTTCTCATACACACCGCTTCTGCTCAGATGATCCTTTATCATTGCTCTGCCTCCTGCTGTATCCTGTCAAACGATCCCGGGGGATCTGCGTTTCCCGCGCGTCAGCACAGGATCACATGATCCCTTCGAAGGAGCTCTCTCAGCTCAGCTGCATCGATCTCCCTCAGCCCGGTGCCCTTCCTTACCGCGAGCCCCGCGGCTGTACCCGCCGCTTCGCCCTGGGCGGCCGAGATGGGCGCCACCCGTGTGGACGCCATGGCCTCATGCGTGGCGGAAATGCATCTGCCCGCCACCAGCAGCCGGGAGGTGTTTTTCGGCAGCAGCGATCTGTAGGGGATCCGGTAGACCGGCGGCTGCTTCGTTTCCAGGCCGTTGTGATCGGGAGAGTGGATATCGATATGATACGCGCCGCAGCAGACCGCGTCATCAAAGGCCGCCGGTTTCAGCAGATCCTCCGCCGTCAGCATATACTCGCCGATGCAGTGATTGCTCTCACGTATCCCCAGCTGCGCCCCGGCGGAAACGATCTGGGCGTTCCGGCATCCGGGGATGTATCCGCGCAGCAGATCGAGGATGACCCAGGTCTGCTGCAGGCCGTCGATCTCCGCGGCTGTGTGCTCCCCGGCATCCGACAGATCCGCGTTCTCCACGCGGCTGCTCACCAGCATCAGCTGGTCGAAGGCGGGCTGCGCCACGCCGATCAGCTGTTTGCGCGAATAGGGCAGGCCGTCCCTCTGCGCCCCGGCAATGATCTCCTCAAACGCGCCCAGCACCCACAGCGGCGCCGTTTCCATCTGCTTCACCAGCCCGTCCAGCACCTCCGGGGACAGTTTGAAGGGGCGGATCTGATCAGGCCGCTTTTTGAAATAATCCAGCATTTCCGCGAAATCGATGCGGTTGAAATTCACCACATAGGAGGACACCTGACGCTGATGATCGCCCTCCCTGCCGGTGATGAGACCGGCCCCCATATATTTCGCGGCGTCCGCGCTGTCGGTGCAGTCGATGACGAACTTCGCGGTGAACTCCTCCACCTTGCCCTTTTCCGCCGCGGTCACCGTGCATCCGCCGGCATCCCCCGCGCATCCGATGACCGTGCTGTGGAACAGCATGCTCACGTTTTCCTCAAGGAGCATCCTTTCAAGCACCATCTTGAGCATCGTTCCGTTGACCCCTACGGCGCTTCCGCAGACGGGGTCAAAAACAAAGTCCGTCGCCCCGCCGCAGGAGCGCAGCCGCTGAATGATCTCCATGGGCAGACCGCCGATCACCTGCCTGTGCCCGGCCTTTTCATGAAAGCCGAGCCAGGGCAGCCCCCCGGTCATGTTTCCGCCGGGAAAGGGCAGCTTTTCGATCAGCAGCACCCTGCATCCGCCGCGCGCGGCGGCGATGGCGGCACAGCAGCCCGTGGTTCCGCCGCCGATCACAATGACGTCAAAATTGCTTTCTTTCATCCGGGTATCATCCTTTCACAGCGCCCGCGCTGATCCCTTTGGTGAAATATTTCTGGAACACGATAAACACGATGATCAGGGGGACCGATGAAACGATGCATCCGGCCAGCACCTGACCGTACATGATCACCGTTTCGCTCTGGAGGGTGGCCAGCCCCACGGGGACCGTCATCATATCTTTCTTGGTGGATACCAGCACCTGCCAGAGATAATCGTTCCATATGCGGACGAAGGTCAGTATCGCCAGGGAAGCGATCGCCGGCTTGATCATCGGCACCGCGACACTGATGAAGGTGCGGTTCTCGCCGGCCCCGTCGATCTGCGCCGCTTCAAACAGATCCCGCGGCACGGACAACATGAACTGGCGGATCAGGAATATGCCGAAGGGCAGCTGCCCCGCGATCTCGGGGATCGCGATGCCCCAGTAGGTATTGAACCAGCCCAGGTTCTTCAGGATGGTGTACAGGGGGATCAGCATGGAGTATTTGGGGAGCATCATGGTGACAACGATGACCCCGAACAGGATCGATGCGCCGCGGAAGCGGATCTTCGCCATGGCATAGCCCGTCAGGCTGGAAAAGATGCAGACGAAGACGGTCACAGCCGCCGATACGAGAAGGCTGTTCAGGCCCCACTGCGGAAAGCTGGTCTTGTTGAACATCAGTTCATAATTCTGCAGCGTGGGCTTCAGGGGGATCCATTGGGGGACCTTCAGGAACATGTCGCTCTCCGTCTTGAAGGAGGAATTGATCGCCCAGTAAAACGGGAAGAAGCAGATCAGCGCGAAGATCACCAGTATGACGGTTCCGAAAATGCCGGAACGCTTTTTTCTGAACAGGTGCAGTTTCTGTGTCATATCCGCTCTCCTTATTCCTTGCGTTGAAGTATGAACTGGACGACTGAGAAAATGGATATGAGGATGAGCAGTATGACACCCATCGCGGCGGCATAACCGAACTTGAAATCCGTAAACGCCGTCTTATACAGCATGAACATCATGGATATGGTGGAATTGACCGGACCGCCGCTGGTGAGCAGCTGGATCGGGATGAATATCTGGAAGGCATTTACTGCCGTTATGATCGTGATGTAGAGGGTGGTGGGCCTGAGCCCGGGAACGGTGATATGGATGAACTGCTTGAACGGACCCGCCCCGTCGATCTCCGCCGCTTCATAGTATCCGCGGTCGATGCCGTTCAGCGCGGCCGTGTACAGAACGACCGGCTGGCCGATGGAGCAGAAGAAGGAAACGATACAGACGCACATGAAGGCGGTCGACCGGCCGGAAAACCATTCCAGGCCCTTGCCGCCGAAAACGCTGATGATGTAATTCGCTATGCCGGTGACGGGGTTGAACACCCAGCTCCAGATAATGGAGACCGTAACACCGGAGGCGATGGTGGGGATGTAGAAAAGCCCGCGGTAGAAGGCGCCCGCCTTCTGGGACTTGCGCACGATGACGGATGAAAGATACATGGAGATGAAGACGATGGAGGGCACCAGGACGAGCACATACAGGAAGGTGTTGGTCAGCGCTTTCTGATATGTGATATCTTTGGTGAACAGGCGGGTATAATTGTCAAAGCCGATAAAGACATCCTTTTTGAGCGTGCGGTTGTGCAGGCTCATATCGAATGTCATTATGATCGGTATGACCATAAAGCAGATGATCAGGATCAGCGACGGCAGCGAATAAGCGATCCCGATCATATCCTGTTTGAGTCTTTTCCTGTTCATATCCCCGGTTCTCCTCCGACTGCGCACATATTCACGAAATTCTGAGGAGTCTTCATGCGAAGACTCCTCAGAATATGATTATTCCACTACAATTGTAGTATTACGGTTCGTAGTTTTCAAGATAGTCGTTGCACACTTCTTCAACATTCTCGCAGAAGGTGTCGATATCGATCTCGCCCAGGTAGAGCTGCTGATAGTAGGGGGTGACTTCGAACCTGCAGCTGGTGTAGCCGGGAATGGAGCTTCCGGAGGGTACCAGCTTGTCCATCAGGGTGCTCATGTAGACCAGGTTGTCATCCTGACCTTCATACAGATTCTGAGCGCAGATCTTGTAGGAGACTTCGCCGGCGGCCTTGATGAAGGCGGCGTTCTCATCGCTGGCGAGGAACTTCACGAACTGCTCGGCCCAGTAGACCTTCTCGGCGTCGGTTCCCTTCCAGACGGCAAATCCGTGAGGATCGGCGCAGGAGATGGTGCTCACGCCCTCGGCATGGGGCACAGCATACACTTCGCAGTCGAAATCAGCATAGGTGCCGTTGGCCTGTCCGGCGACCAGACGGGAATAATGCACGGTGGCGCAGGGGCAGGAGATGACCTGCTGCTGATAGAACAGAGGAGCGGCATCGCCGGCCTTCAGCGCGGCACCGCCGGGAGCGGCCAGACCGTTATCGATGATCTTCTTCCAGAAGGCAAGGCCGGTTTTGGTCTCTTCGCAGTTGACGCCCATGCGGTTGGTGGTCTCATCGAACATCTTGCCGCCGGCGGCATAGATCCAGCACCAGGTGTACATGTCACCGCCGGAGGAGATATCGGCGAACAGGGGAGCGGCATAAACGCCTTCCAGGTTGGCGCAGGCGGTGGATACCGCGGTGTAGTACTCATCGAAGGACCAGGTGCGGTCCTCGCCCTGAGGCAGCAGATCGGCGCAGCCGGCCTGTTCAAACAGGGTCTTGTTGACCATGATGGCCATCACGTTGGTTCCGTAGGGAACAAAGTAGGCGTTTCCGTCAGCGATACGGATGCTGTCAAAGGTACCGGCCGCGAAGGTGGCGGTCTCTTCTTCCGTCATGTATTCGGTGACGGGCACCAGGAAGCCGTTGTTGGAATACTGCATCAGACGGGTGTTCGCGTCATGCACGATATCGGGATAGGTCTCGGCGGCGATGGCGGAAGCCATGACGGCGGGGCCGTTCTTGGTATCGTACACTTCAACATTGATGGTCACGTTGGGATACATCTCATGGAACTTCTCGGCCATGTAGCGTTCCCAGTCACCGGTCTGTCCGTCCGCCTCGGTACCGTAGATGCCGTTCCACTTGGAAACAGCCCAGAAGGTGAGTTCCACATCCGAGGTGTGTTCTTCAGCCGCGCATGTCACGGCAAGGGAGAGCACCATTACCACAGCCAGCAGCAAAGCGATCAGTTTTCTCATTTTTCATTCCTCCCAAGAAAATAATAATGTAATTGTTCTCTATGTAGTCATCGCCGTTCCACGTAGTCAACTGTTAGTTCTCCACACCTCCTCCAAATACTTAATCTCTTCTTCAGAGAGCGCGCGGAATGGACGACGAGCGATACCGAAGTCAAATCCCATCGAGCACAGCAGGGCCTTTTCAGCGGCCATCACGCCCACCCTGCACATGGCAGCGATGATGTTGTTGGCCTTTCTCTGCTCCTCCTGAGCCTCTGCCATCCTGTTTTCCTCAAACAGTTTCTGGATGCGGATGAATTTTTCCGCCATGACGTTGAAGGTGCTGCCGATCGCGCCGTCAGCCCCCGCCGCCAGGCCGGAAAGGAACATTTCATCATAGCCGTTGAAATAGGTCTTTCCGGGATAGCGGTGCGCCAGCCGTTCCAGAAGGAAGAAATCGCTGGATGTGTTCTTCAGGGCGATGAACCTGTCATCATCGAAGAAGGAGGCGATATTGTCCTCCGTCAGGTTCACCTTGGAGAACGCCGGGAAGTTGTAGATGATCATGGGAACGTCAGCGGCGTCTTCTATATCGAAATAGTACTGACGGATCTCATCAAAGCTGAAGTTATAATAGAAAGGAGATACAGAGCTTATGGCGTCCACCCCGACAGATTTCGCGTGCAGCGCCAGATCGACAGCGGTCAGGGTGTCGATATGCCCGATATGCGCGATCAGTCTGCAGCGGCCGGCAGCCTGATCCGCGACGGTTTCGAGGATGGCTTTCCGGTCATCGGCCGACAGGAAGAAGGATTCGGCGGTAGAGCCGCACACATAGAAGCCCGTGACTCCTTTTTTGATATTGAACTCGACCAGTTCCCGCAAAACGTCCTTTCTGATCCTGCCCGCTTGATCGAAGGGAGTCAGCAGCGCCGGGAATATACCATGCATTTTTTCCATGTTCCGGGGCCTCCTTTATGCTTGAAATATTGAATGCATCTCCCGCTGCCCATAAAACATACCACAACAATTTTATGCGGTCAATAATACAGACCAAAAACGGTCAGCTTTTTCGCGATTTTGGGCAGATTTATACAGGGAAAGTCCCGGAAGCAGGCGAATATCTGATATAAGCATCCTGTTTTTGCAATTTTCTGTTGCATTTTCCGGTCAGCTTTGATATGATAAAGCGGTCAGCACGATGAAAGCAGGTTTTTATATGTTGCGTTATCTTGAGATCAAACAGCAGCTTCAGAATATGGTGGCCTCCATGGATCCCGGCGAAAAGCTGATGGACCGCTGTTCCCTGTGCCGGATCCTGGAAACGACGCGCACCACGCTGGACAAGGCGATAAAGGAACTTGTGGATCAGGAGATACTGGTATCGAGAAAGGGAAGCGGCACCTATGTGGCGGGAGCGCTCGAGGGCTCCGTTTCCGGAGAGGAAAACTGGTGCGTGATCGTGCCCAACATCAGCGAGAGCATATACAGCGTGCTGGTGAGCGGGATAGAGAGCATCGCGCAGGAGCGGAACGCGAATGTCATCCTGTGCAATTCAAACAACGATTCCGATACGCAGGACAAGTTCATCCGCAGGCTGCTCGTTTCCGGTGTTTCCGGGTTCATCATCGTTCCCGTCGTCACCTCCAACCCCGCCGACAACCTGAACCTGTACAACAACCTGATCCGCTCCAAGGTGCCCTTCATCTTCTGCAACCGCTCTGTGGACGGCATCACGGCGCCGGTCGTCACCTCCAACGACTACTACGGCGGCTATATCGCGACAAAGCATCTTATCGAAAAGGGATACAGGAAGATCGCGTACATCGCCCGCCACAAGTATTCCACCAGCATGGACCGCTGCCAGGGATACATGTCCGCCCTGCTGGAAAGCAGCATCGAGATCAACCGCCGGCTCATCGTCATGCCCTCCTACGCGGAGTATCATATCGACTGCTATGAGGCGGCAAAGCAGATGATAGAACAGTATGATATCGACGCGGTCGTCTGCTTCAATGACACCGTGGCGGTCGATGTGGCGAGAGCGGTGACAGCCTGCGGAAAAAGGATATCAGATGATATCGGCATCATCGGCTATGACAACACGGAGCTGAGCAGGGCTTTCTCTCCCCCGCTGTCCTCTGTTTCCTATCAGATATACGATGTGGGAAAAAAGGCCGCCGATGTTCTGGCCAACCTGTGCCGCGGAAAGAAACAGTCCTCCGAGTTCGATTACTACCTTTACCAGCCCGAGATCATACCCAGACAGAGCTGCAAGGGAAAAACGGAATAAGACAGCCCGGAGGAGCCCCGCCCTGGATATAACAGCGAATATGACACGACCCCGTGAAAAGCGCCCGGCCGCCCGGCCGGACACCCGCTGACGCGAACGGCCCGGAACCTGAATCTACAGGTTCCGGGCCGTCTTTTTATTTTTCATTATTTATCTTTCATGCTTTGCTCCGGACCGGCCGGGCGGACAGGGTGTTCTGTTCAGTTTGCCAGAATGAAGGCGGCGATATCATCCATGACCGCGGGCGCCACCTTTTCCGGGCGGGCATAGGCGGCGGAGCCCTCCTGCTTTCCGCCGGGGGTGAAGGGATGGGTCAGGCCGGGATAGGAGATGAAGCGCCAGTTGTCCAGATCCCCGAGGGCGTTCAGGAGCAGGGTGAAATCCTCCATGGTCACCTGATAGTCCTCCTCCCCCTGAAGAACGAGGCAGGGGGCGGTGATCCGCTTCGCGGCCGCGATCATATCATAATCCGCCAGCCACTTCCAGTAGGGCAGGTACACACCCAGGATGCTGTCCTCATCCGGCAGGGCGGCACGCTGCGCCGGCTCCGCGGCGTACAGGACGTCCAGCTGATCCAGCGCGGCAAAGACGGCATCCTTTTCCGCCTGCTCCGCGGGGGTGAGCCCGGGGACCAGCGAATAGAGGAAGGTGTACTGCTCCCGCATCAGCGCGCTCATGGAGCGGGGCGAGGCAGCCAAAAGGATATAGCCCCGGGGCTGAAGCTCACCGC
>PITV01000117.1 GCA_017577285.1 Clostridiales bacterium | reverse complement strand
TCTCTCACCTTCGCGATCGTTTCATCCTCGATCTGTACCAGTATGTCATTCGGCTCCGCAAAATGAAGATAGAATGTGCTGCGGTTCACCTCCGCCTTCTCGCAGATGCTCTTGACGGTTATCTTTTCGGCCGGTCCTTCGTTCATCAGATCCAGATACGCCTTTTTCAGAAGCATTCCTGTGATGCGTGATCTCTGATTGTCTTTTTTATTCATACTTTCTCCTCATAAACCGGACACTGCCTTGAACAGTGTTGCGTTATTGACGGTTGACAGCACAACTGATGATTGATTAAATGGACATGGTGATGATATAATTATACCAAAGTGATTTTGTGTGTCAATTCTTATTTCAAACAGATGCAGTCAGACCGGAGAATGAACAGAACGGCGGGCGCGAATCTTTTCAGGCGCCGGGACGGAGGTCATGAAATGGAACTGTCGAAGAACGAGAAGATCGCGCTGGTTTCCGGTACGAATTTCATGGAGACCAATCCAGTGCCCAAAAAGAATATTCCCGCACTGGTCATGTCTGACGGGCCGCACGGGCTGCGCAAGCAGATCGGCACCGGTGATAACGGTATTGCGCAGAGCGAGCCGGCCACGGCGTTTCCAACAGCCGTCACGGTCGCTTCCTCGTGGAACCCCGGCAACAGCAGGGCGATGGGCAGGGCGATCGCCGAGGAGTGCAGACACTACGGCGTGCACATGCTTCTCGGGCCGGGATGCAATATAAAGAGGAACCCGCTGTGCGGACGAAACTTTGAGTATTATTCAGAGGACCCCGTGCTGTCCGGCGAAATGGCGGCCGCCCTCGTGCAGGGCCTGCAGGATAACGGAACGGCGGCATGCGTAAAGCACTTTGCCCTGAACAATTCGGAAAACTACCGCTTTATGGGCGACAGCGTCTGCGATGAAAGGGCAATGCGTGAGATCTATCTGAAATCCTTTGAGCGCGTTATCAGAAAGGCTGAGCCGGCGGCTGTGATGTGCGCCTACAACAAAGTGAACGGCACCTACTGTTCGGAAAACAGTTTTCTGCTGAATGATGTCCTGCGGAAAGAATGGGGCTTCAGGGGCCTCGTGATGACAGACTGGGGCGCCATGCATGACCGGAAAAGATCGGTCATTTCCGGGCTGGATCTGGAAATGCCGGGCGATGTTGCGTGGTGCAGACAGCAGCTGGCGGAGGGGCTTGAGGACGGTACACTGCAGGAGGATGTGCTGGATACGGCGGCGCGGCGTGTGCTGGACGCTGTGGATCAATGGAGCAGGGGATCATCGCCGTGCAAAGCGGATTTTGACGCGCACGCGGCGCTCGCCGCAGATATTGCCGCGGATTCCGCTGTGCTGCTTGAAAATGACGGAACGCTCCCGCTGGATCCGGCGGATGAGCTGCTGATCATCGGGGATCTGTTCTTCAAAATGCGCTATCAGGGAAGCGGTTCATCCATGATCTCGCCCGCGGGGATGATCGATCATGCCGGGGCGCTGGAGAAAAGAGGGATCAGGTACAGGGCGCTGCGCGGCTATCGGGAGAATGATGAAGCGGCGCAGCCGGAACTGATCACAGAGGCAGTCGCGGCCGCCGCGGACGCGAAGCGCGTCATCATTTACGCGGGCCTGACGGACTGGGTGGAAAGCGAGGGCTGCGACCGCGAGCATATGCGCCTGCCGGACGGCCAGCTGGCGCTGATCGGGGCGATACTGGAAGCGGGCATCAGGCCGGTCATCGTGCTTTTCGGCGGTTCTGTGGTGGAAGTGCCCTTCAGCGGACGGGTGCGCGCGATCCTTCACATGTTCCTGCCCGGTGAAAGCGGCGGTGAGGCGGCGGCAAGACTGCTGTTCGGCGAGGCGGAGCCGGCGGGAAGGCTCAGCGAAACATGGCCCCTTTCATACAGCGATGTGCCCTTTTCAGAAGAGTTCGGCAAACACCGCCATGAGATATACCGCGAAAGCACGCTTGTGGGCTACCGCTATTATGAAACGGCGGATGTGCCCGTACGGTATCCCTTCGGATACGGCCTTTCATATACGGAATTCGCTTGGTCGGATATGAAGCTTTCGCTGGACGGGAATGAACTGACCGTTTCATGCACTGTGAGGAACACGGGAAAAAGGGATGGCGCGGAGGTCGTACAGCTCTATGTGAAGGCGCCGGGGAAAGCCGTTCCCCGTCCCGGAAGGGAACTGAAGGCATTCAGAAAGGTTTATCTCAGGGCGGGGGAATCGGTGAACGCCGTCATGACATTCCCTGTTCAGGATCTGTGCTTCTGGTGCTGCGAAAAGAAACGTCCGGTCCTGGAGGACGGGGCATACAGCTTTCTTCTTTGCAGCGATTCCCACAGCGTCCGCTTGTCTGAAGAGATGGAGATCAGCGGTGAAAAGCTGCCGCGTCAGATCGCGGACGATCTGTACAGCGTGTATTCCTCCGGCCGTCTGGACGGGCTGACGGATCAGATGTATGAAAAGCTGCTCGGAAGGCCGCTGCCGCAGGACGGACCGCTGCTGCCCGTCACACTGGATTCAAGATTCTCTGATATGAAGCAGACGTTCTTCGGCAGGATCCTCTACAGCGCTGTGCTTTCCGTTGCCGCGAAACAGAAAAGGGCCGCGGACAGGCTGCCCGAGGGGCCCGAACGGGACAACCGTCTGAAGGGCGCGCTGTTCCTGAAGCGGATACTGGATTCCAATTCGCTGCAGTCCATGGGCATGTGCGCGGGAAAACAGATATCACACAGCATGATCAGCGGCTTTGCCGCACTGGCAAACGGGCATATCCTGCAGGGGATAAAGCTGTGCCTGACAAAAGACAGGGCGCCCGCGCTGCCTGTCGATGAGGAGGAATGAGCAATGAAGCTTGAAGGAAAACTGTTCAGCAGCCGCGTGACTTCCGAAAATGTGACGCGCGGCGAGAAGTGGCTGGGGTATCTGCTGGGTCCCTGCGGCGCGCTGCTGCTCAACGCGGTGCTTGCCACCTATCTGAATGTCTATTATACGGATGTCCTGAACCTCACGGGCCTGTGGGGCGGCACATTCCTGATGATATTTCCCATCGTGTCAAAGGTTATAGACGCCGTCACCAATGTGCTGATGGGCTATATCATCGACCGCACCCGCACAAAGCAGGGGAAAGCCCGTCCGTGGCTGCTTCTGTCGGCGCCCCTCGTCGCGGTCACAGGCATCCTTCTGTTTACTGTTCCCTCGGGCAGCCAGACGCTGCAGGCGGTCTGGGTGATGATCTCCTACAACCTGTTCTATTCCTTTGCCTATACGATCTTCAACATGAGTCACAACCTGATGGTCCCGCTTTCCATCCGGGATACAAAACAGCGGGGCAGCCTGAGCGTGAAGAACCAGATCGCCACCATCATGATGAGCGGGATACTGGTGGCGCTCGTGTTTCCCATGGTTGTGATGCCGGCCCTGGGCGTGGACAAGAGCAAGTGGATCCTGACAATGAGCATACTGTCGATCCTGGCACTGCCGCTGACGCTGCTGGAATACTGCTATACGAGAGAGCGGGTCACGGAGGAACGGGCAGGCGAGGAGGAGGAGAAAGTGTCTTTTCTCAAGCAGCTGAAGATCGTTTTCACCGACAGGTACATGCTCCTGATCATCGTGTATTTCCTGATCTACACCATCGGCACATCATTCAAAAATCTGGGGCTGGTCTATTACTGCAATTATGTTCTCGGCACCTATAATGACGGAACGACGCAGATGCTGATCTCCGTCATCGGCGGTCTGCCGATGGGCATCGGGCTTTTTGCCGTGTGGCCGCTGGCAAAGCGCTTCGGCAAGCGGAATGTGACCATGTGGGGATTCATCCTTTACGCGGTCGGGAGCGCCGTCTGCTGGTGCGTACCGGATAATATGGCGGTCGTGCTGGCCGGGCAGTTCATCAAGAACATCGGCGGCCTGCCCTGCGCCTATGTGTTTATGGCGCTGTTCGCGGATACGCTGGATCATGTGGAATGGAAAACAAATATCCGCTGTGACGGAACGGCCATGTCGGTCTACAACATCATCGCCGTGGTCAGCGTCGGCATCTGCACAGGGATCTTCAACCTGCTCCTCGCGAAGTGCGGATACATCGCGCCCTCCCTTGTGGAGGGGGTCACGCAGGCCGCTGTTCAGAACGGATCTGTGAAAAGCTTTATCACATTCTCCTTTGTCGGGCTCGAAACGTTCACCGGCATCATCCTGTTCGTGCTCCTGCTATTCCTGAATGTGGAGAAGGATATCGACAGAAAGCAGGCCGAGATCAGGGAGAGGCGGCAGACGCAGAACGGATAAGGAAGCGTGGGGCGGAAAGATGAAAGCGGTCGAACTGAGAACAGAATATCTGAAAAATCCCGCCGGGATCGATTTTGCCTGTCCCCGCTTTTTCTGGCAGTGCGAAGGGGGAATAACGCAGACCGCGTACCGCATCGTGTGCACGGGAAGAGGGGAGACCCTCTGGGACAGCGGAAAGGTGATGTCCTCCGCCATGACCTGCGTCCGGTATCAGGGAAAGGTGCTCCGCAGCCGGGATATAGTGCAGTGGAGCGTTCAGCTGTGGGATGAGGAGGACGCAGCCGGGGAGATCGCGCAGGCGCGGTTTGAACTCGGCCTTCTGGAAAAGGATGACTGGAAGGCGCGGTGGATCACGGGCGGCTGCCGCCCGTCAAAAAAAACGCGGTATCCGGCGGACTGCTTCAGAAAGACTTTCAGCATTGAAAAAGAGATCATCCGGGCGCGGATATACGCTTCCGCCTGCGGGCTGTATGAGATCTGCGTGAACGGAAGGAAAGCGGGCGGCTTCTGCCTCGCCCCGGGCTATACAGATTACCGCAGACGGGTGCAGTACCAGACGATCGATGTCACGGATATGCTGCGTGCCGGTGACAATGAACTGACCGCGGTGCTGGCGGACGGCTGGTACCGGGGCAGTATCGGCGCGCACGGCAAGCGCTGTGTTTACGGCAGGGAAACAAAGTTCATCTGCCAGATGGAGATCTGTTATGCGGACGGGAGCTGTGAGATCACCGGCACGGATTCCTCCTGGCGATGGTGCAATAACGGGATGATCCGTTTTGCCGATAACAAGGATGGGGAGGTGCTGGACAGCAATCTGATCCCCGCCTATGACGGATACGCGAAGGTCACGTCTCATCCGGTCACCCCTTCGGCTTCAGATAATGTGCCGCTGACGGAGAACGAGTGCTTTGCCCCTTCGGCCTCGGTCAGCCCGTCCGGGAAACTGCTGCTGGATTTCGGCCAGAACATCGCCGGCTGTATCTCATTCAGTGTCAGCGCGCGAAAGGGACAGATGCTGCATATCCGCTTCGGGGAACTGACCGGCAGTGACGGTGAACTGTGTCAGACGAATATACAGACCCGGTCCGGCGGGAAGCGCTCTCCGCTGCAGGAGATCCTGTATGTCTGCCATGACGGGGTCAATGAGTACAAAACAAGATTTGCCATATTCGGTTTCAGATACGCGGAAGTGACATCGGGGGATCAGATCTGCTTCGAGGGGGATGAGCCCGCCTCTGCTCAATACGGCAGGTTCATCAGTCTGTACGGTCATATGCCCCCTGTTTCAGCGGATCCTTCCTGCTTCAGGGCGCACGCCGTGTATTCGCAGATGGAGGAGCGCGGCTTTTTCAGCAGTTCAAATCCGCTGCTCGACCGGTTCGTTCAGGCGGCGAAATGGTCTGTAAAGGGAAACAGCGCTGATATCCCGACAGACTGCCCGACACGCGAGCGTCACGGATGGACCGGTGACGCACAGATCTTCTTCAATTCCGCCAGCTATCTGTTCGATTATGCCGCCTTCTCCCGCAAGTATCTGCAGGATGTATATGACTGGCAGAAAAAGAGCGGGCGCCTTCCCCAGATCGCCCCGTACGGCGGAGTCGATTTCTATATGTACACGATGAACGGCAGTGCGGGATGGTCTGATATCGGCATCCTGTATCCCTACCGCTTCTGGAAACAGTACGGGGATATCAGCCTGCTTGAAAAATACTATGACCGGATGAAACGGTATGCCGGGTTCATGATGCGCAGATGCGGCAGGCACTGCCCCGTTTATTCCTGCTTCCCGCGGGTGCACGGAAAAGCGAGACGGTATCTTGTGAATGTGGGGCAGTCTTATGATGAATGGGCCGAACCGCAGGATGTGAAGAAATTCGTATGGACCGATTTCGCGTCTCCGCATCCCGAAGTATCGACGGCGTATACCGCGCATATGATGGATCTGATGACCGAGATCGCCGGGGCGCTCGGCAGGGACGCGGATATCCCGCTGTACAGGAAGTATTCGGACGGATGCCGCATGGCGTACCGGGCACTGATCACAAAGGATAAACGGTTCTCTCTGGATACCGACAGGCAGGCGCGGCTCGTCCGCCCGCTGGCAATGCGTCTGCTGACGGCGGAGCAGGAACGGTATGCCCGCGAAAGGCTTCTGACGGCGCTGGAAAACTATAAATGGCGGCTGGGCACAGGTTTCCTTTCCACGCCGCTGATACTGGATGTTCTGGCGGAAACGGATGTTGAACAGGCGTACCGGCTGCTGGAAAACGAGGATATCCCCGGCTGGCTTTCCATGCCGCGCCTCGGAGCCACCACGATCTGGGAGTCATGGGAGGGCGCGTCGGCGGCGGGGGAGGTGGCGTCCCTCAATCATTATTCGAAGGGCGCACTGTGTGAATGGCTGTTCAGGGGGATGTGCGGGATCAGGCCTGACGGAGCAAATCATTTTGTGATCGCGCCGCTGCCCGGCGGTCACTTCACATTCGCGAAGGCGGAATACCGCAGCATATACGGCACCGCGGTCAGCGGATGGGAGAAAAAAGAGGGCGGATACCTTTACTCAGTTACGATCCCCGCCAACTGTACCGCCCGGATCGTTTTGCCTGACGGAAGACAAATGGAAGTCAGGGCGGGAACCTATCATTTCTGACGGGCACACGGGTGCTCCGGTCTCCCGCGTTTTTTCAAGGCATAAAAAATGTGCGGCGTTCTTTTTGTGCCGCACATTTTTTCTGTTCGGGGCCGGGCGGGATGATCCCGCAGGATGTTTCAGCAGATCCCCGCCCCCCTGTTCATATCCTGAACACCAGATGCCGGAGCAGGCCCAGGATCAGCAGATGGCCGGGGTAGAAGTAACGGTAGACCGGGTGGAACCAGCGGGGGGCATTCCCCTTTTCACCCTTGTACGCGGCCAGCAGGGCGGCGATGGCGATATGCGTGAGGTACCACCAGGTGTTGGCGCCCTTCAGCCGCTCGATGAACTCCGCCGGGGAGCAGAAATTGTATCTGGCCCAGTGATAGACGGGGATATAG
>PITV01000116.1 GCA_017577285.1 Clostridiales bacterium | reverse complement strand
GCCATGGAAAGCCCCTCCTTAAGGACTGTTATCAGTATAGCAGAACATGGTTCCGCCGTCAACAGACCGGTTCACACCTCATACATCCGCGATCAGCACGCTCTCCTCTCCGGCGGGAACCTCCTTCAGGATCCTTCCTTCCGAAAAAACCGCCGCGCCGCCCCGGGCGATGTATTCCTCCTCCCGGTCCAAGCATACAGAGTTCACATACAGCACCGTTTTCCCGCATTTCCCCGCCTGCACGGCATACTCCTGCCTGATCCGGCCGTTCCATTCCCGGTAATTGAAATCGGTATAGACCGGCCACAGCACGATATCCGCGTTCATCGCTTTCATCTTCGCGCAATTCTCATCATCCCACAGATCGCCGCACAGCCCGACAGAGAACCGCTTCCCTTTGTACTCAAAGGAGGAAAAGCTTTCTTCCTCCCGGTAATGCCCGTCCGCGATCCTTTCTTTCCATCCGGCGGATATCCTGCGGTAGTGATGGATAATCTCTCCGCTCCCGTCCGCCGTCATCTGGCTGCTGTAGAGCCCGTCTCCCGATCTTTCGATATATCCGAATGAGACCGCGGTGCCCGTTTCCGCCGCCGCGCGCCTTATCTGCCCGATCTCCTGACAGTTCTGCTCCACCGCGATCCTTCTGTCCTTCTCATATTCCCAGCACAGCGGGTCGAACCCCTGCAGGAAGGTTTCGCCAAACAGGATCATGTCGGCCTTTCCGGCGTATTCCCGCGTCACCGAGATGATCTTATCCCTGTTATACGCGATATTTCCCGTAATGAACCCCACCGCCGCCAGCGCGATCTTCATTCTTGCTCCTTTGCCGGATGTTCCGCGCTCTGTATCTGCCTTTCCGCTTTTGAGGTCAATACGCGCCCCGGCACATCCGTTCTGAATTTACTGTGATCATCATTTATTATACACACCGTTCGCTACCGTATCAAGTTATACACAGTATCAGGCCACATATCGAGCCGTCCTGAATTCCACACCCGGTCTTTCTGCCGGACAGAGTCCTGCCCTGCCGCATATTCCCCGGCTGTTTTTATCCCGCTTTACATTCATTCCGCTATGTTTTCATGTGCTTCGCCTTCATTCCACCCCGCTTTTGTATCGCTCCGCTTTCGTGCTGCATCGCTTTCATTCTGCTCCACGCTTTCCCTTCATCACTTCCGTTATCGCGCGGTATCCCGCACCGGTCTGCATTTCTCCTCAGGTCTCCGTTTCTCCCCCTCCCCAAATGATCTGCCCCAAGAGTCACCGGTCCCGCAGATGTTGACCCCGTCAAAAAGCAGAAAAACGCCCCGCGTCCTTCCGGACACAGGGCGTTTATATCAGGACTGCCTATTACAGCATTTCGATGATGACCATTTCAGCGGCATCACCGCGACGGGGTCCCAGCTTGTACATCTTGGTGTAGCCGCCGGCACAGCCCTTTTCCTGATTGCGGGCACGGTACTTGGGGCCGTACTCACGGAAAAGCTTTTCCACCACAGGATGCTTGTTGTCCTTGGTGCGCTCTTTGTAATCAGCCTTGCTCTCGTCATCCTGCTTGGCTTCCTGTACATCGTACAGATAGGCCATCATCAGGCGGCGGGCATGCAGCTTGCTGGGCAGGTCGTTAACGAAGGTCTCCTTCACGACCTGCATCTTCTCGTTGTTGAATTCTTTTTCAACTTCAACAGTCTGGTCATATTCGCGGATAGCGAGGGTGACCATTTTATCTACGATGCTGCGAACTTCCTTGGCCTTGGCTTCGGTGGTCTCGATACGTCCGTACCACAGAAGATTGGTGGTCAGGTTCCGCAGCAGGGCCTTACGCTGGCTGGCGGTACGGCCCAGCTTACGCTGTGTTGCCATGGGATATTTCCTCCTATCACTCTTCGGTAGGACGCAGACCCAGGCCCAGTGCCTGGAGCTTCTGCTCCACCTCTTCCAAGCTCTTCTTGCCCAGATTGCGTACTTTCATCATTTCGTCTTCGTTGCGCTGGGTCAGTTCCTGAACGGTGTTGATGCCGGCACGCTTCAGACAGTTGTAAGCACGCACAGACAGATCCAGATCTTCAATCGTCATTTCCAGGGCCTTTTCGGACTTGTTGTCCTCGGGCTCCTTCATGCTGATGGGCATAGCCTGCGCGCTCAGGCCGGTGAACAGGCTCAGCTGTTCAGTCAGAATCCTGGCGGAAAGGGCCATGGCCTCATCGGGCTTGATGGATCCATCGGTCCAGATCTCCATCGTCAGCTTATCGTAGTCAGTGATCTGCCCTACACGGGTGTCCTGCACGATGTAGTTGACCTTGCGGATGGGGGTGTAGATGGAATCGATGGGAATGACGCCGATCGGCATCTGGCTGTTCTTGTTCTTGTCAGAAGACACATAACCCCGGCCCTTGTCGATGGTCAGCTGAATGTGCAGCTTCGCGCCTTCACCCAAAGTAGCGATGTGCTGTTCGGGATTGATGATTTCCACTTCGTCATCCACACGGATGTCGGCGCCGGTCACTTCGCAGGGACCAACAGCATCGATCTCCAGTGTCTTGATCTGTTCGGCATACATCTTCAGGCTCAGCTGCTTGAAGTTCAGGATGATCTCGGTCACATCCTCTTTAACGCCGGGGATCGTGGAAAACTCATGGGCTACGCCGTCAATGTTCACACTGGTAACGGCGGCACCGGGGAGGGAATTGAGCAGTACGCGGCGCAGGGAATTGCCCAGCGTATGCCCAAAACCGCGTTCAAGCGGCTCGATCACAAAGCGGCCAAAGGTGTTGTTCTCTGCCATTTCGGTGCATTCGATACGCGCTTTTTCGAATTCGATAATCACGATGGATGCCCTCCTTGCGGTCAGTTGAGGAGATTTTACGCTGCGAATTCATTACCTGGAGTAAAATTCTACGATCATGTTCTCCTGCAGGGCAAAATCGATGTCTTCACGAGCGGGCAGCGCGGACACGGTGGCGGTGAGCTCATCCGCGTTCACGGTCAGCCACTGGGGTACGATGCGGCTGGAACCTTCACGGGCAGCCTTGAACAGTTCCATTTCCTTGCTCTTGGCGCGAACGGTGATGACATCGTTCACATCCAGTTCGTAGCTGGGAATGTCAACTTTCTTTCCGTTCACCATGAAATGTCCGTGCAGAACGAGCTGACGGGCCTGGGGACGGGAAGCGGCGAATCCGGCGCGGTACACCACGTTATCAATGCGGCGTTCCAGCAGCTGGAGCAGGTTCTCACCGGTAACGCCCTTCATGTTGGAAGCGCGCTCATAGGTGCGATAGAACTGACCTTCCAGCAGACCATAGGCGCGGCGGGCCTTCTGCTTTTCACGAAGCTGAGTGGCATATTCACTCATCTTACGCTGACGGCCCTGGCCATGCTGGCCGGGAGGTGTGGGACGCTTTGCCAGCGCACACTTGGCGGAGAAGCACTTTTCACCCTTCAGGAAGAGCTTGGTGCCCTCTCGACGGCAAAGACGGCATACAGAATCTGTATATCTAGCCATTTCAAAGAACCTCCTGTTACACTCTTCTGCGCTTGGGCGGACGGCAGCCGTTGTGCGGGATGGGCGTCACGTCCTTGATCATGGTTACATCCAGGCCTGCGGTCTGCAGGGCGCGGATAGCGGCTTCACGGCCGGAGCCGGGGCCTTTTACGAGTACATCAACAGTCTTCAGACCGAATTCCAGAGAAGCCTTGGCGGCAGTCTCGGCGGCCATCTGAGCGGCAAAGGGAGTGGACTTCTTGTTGCCGCGGAAACCCATGTTGCCGGCGCTGGCCCAGGACAGCGCATTGCCCTGAACATCAGTGATGGTAACGATGGTGTTGTTAAAGGAAGAACGGATATGCGCAACGCCACGCTCTACGAGCTTCTTTTCACGACGCTTGCGCGCAACTTTCTTCAAAGCCTTCTTGGGTGCCATTTTTATCCCTCCGGACCCCTTACGGGGCGTACTAGATTGATTCGGTGAGCCGGGCTAATCGCCCAAAGTAAAGAAACGATTCTTACTTCTTCTTGCCGCCCACAGTGCGTTTGGGACCCTTGCGGGTGCGCGCGTTCTGCTTGGTGTTCTGTCCGCGCACAGGCAGGTTGCGACGGTGGCGTACGCCGCGATAGCAGCCGATTTCCACCAGACGCTTGATGTTCATAGAAACTTCACGACGAAGATCGCCTTCCACCTTCAGGTGTTTTTCGATGTATTCGCGCAGTTTGCTGATTTCGTTCTCGGAGAGATCCTTGACGCGGGTGTCAGGATTCACGCCGGTCTCGGCGAGGATCTCCTTGGACACCGTAGGGCCAATGCCAAAGATGTAAGTGAGGCCAGCCTCAACTCGCTTTTCTCTGGGCAGATCAACGCCCGCAATACGTGCCATGTTCTGGTTACACCTCCAAATTTTTCACTTGGTTAAGTAGGACGCTGCCTTCTCCCCCGGCAAGGCGTAGAATTCTTGCCGTTCGATCGGGCTTTGTCAGAAGCCCCGCGAAACCTTCGCGGCATGCTGCCCGCAACCCAGGCAGATGTATGGTGATAAGCATGCGTGGTCCCGGACGGTCATTCGACCGACCGGGCAGCCGCCCACGACAGGCATTATCTTCAATTGATCCCGGACGAAGCCGGTGCTCCGGAGAGCCCTTTCCGGATCCCCGTTACGGAACACGGAAAGGACTCTCCAACAGATCAGTTATCCCTGATCAGTTAACCCTGACGCTGCTTATGCTTGGGGTTCTCGCAAATGACCATAACGCGGCCCTTGCGCTTGATGACCTTGCACTTTTCACACATGGGTTTTACAGAAGGACGAACTTTCATTTTTTTGCCTCCCAATCAGATTCTTGCGGCCCCTGTCAGTTCTTGCTCCGCCAGGTGATGCGGCCGCGGGTCAGGTCGTAGGGGGAGAGTTCGATTGTTACCTTGTCTCCCGGATAAATGCGGATGAAATTCATACGCATCTTGCCGGAAATGTGCGCCATGATCCGGTGGCCGTTGGGGAGCTCAACCTGAAACATAGCATTCGGCAGGGCCTCAACGACCTTGCCTTCCATCTCAATTACATCATCCTTAGACAAACAGATAACCCTCCCTAATTCAGATCCACAGAGGCAAGCGCCTCCCGAATATCGCTGTCCTTGAGCTGATTTCTGTCAGCCAGATCCAGCAGATGCGGAAACTCAAAGGGCAGCGCCCTGAGATGTTTCAGCTTTTTGCGCTTGAGATGATCCAGTTTCCTGGTATCACCGTCACCAATGAGCGCAAAATCAGCGTCCACCGTATATAATACCACAAACATACGGCCTTTGTCACGCCCTTTTTTTGAAAGAACGCAAATTCCTCTTTTCACCTCGGGAATCACAGCTTTCCCTCCCAAACGGCGCCGGGGAATGTCAGCAGCTCGGGCAGTCCGCCCGGAGTGACAGCCACCGTATGCTCGTAATGCGCGGCAGGCTTATGATCGTTGGTCACGATGGTCCAGCCGTCGGACAGCTGATGAACATTCCACCGGCCCATGGCGATCATGGGTTCGATGCAGATGGTCATGCCGCCGCGGAGTTTCGCGCCGTGACCGGGCAAACCGAAGTTGGGGACGGACGGATCCTCGTGCATGTCCTGGCCGATACCGTGTCCGGTCAGATCCCGTACGACACCGTATCCGTTCGCTTCCGCGTGGGACTGCACTGCGGAGGAAATATCTCCGATGCGGTTTCCGCTCAGCGCCATGGCAGCACCCTTCCAGAAGCATTCCTCCGTCACGCGGATCAGCTTCTCCTTTTCGGGAGAGATCTGACCGACCGGGGCGGTGAACGCGCTGTCAGCCTGCCAGCCGTGGAGCGCCAGCGTCACATCGATGGAGATGATGGAGCCTTCCTTCAGTACCACGTGACTGGAAGGGATGCCGTGCACCACTTCGTCATCGATCGAGGCACAGATCGAGGCAGGATACCCCATATAGTTCAGCTCGGTGGGAATGCCGCCGCCCTTGCGGATGAGGCCGTCGGTGATCCGGTTCAGATCCATGGTGGTCATTCCCGGAGCGATCTCCTCTCTCACCTTCTGCAGCACATCGTACAGCAGATGTCCGGCGGAGCGCATTTTCGCCAGCTGATCGGGGTTCTTGATAATGATCATTACAGATTCAATGCCTTCCGTACAGCAGCATGATTCTCTTCAACAGTACCGGTGCCCTCCACGGTACGCAGCAGGCCCTTCCTGTCGTAGTACTCTACGAGAGGCGCGGTCTGAGCAGCATACACGCTGAGGCGGTTCTGAATGGTTTCGGGCATGTCGTCCTTGCGCTGGATGAGCTTGTCACCGCAGGCGGGGCAGACATCATTGCCGTTCATCTGACTGATGTGGGTGGTATAACCGCAGGTCAGACATACGCGGCGTCCGGACAGACGCCGGATGATCATGTCGTCGGGAACGGAAAGGTTCAGGGCGGCATCGATGGTGGCGAAGGTATCCAGCGCTTCGGCCTGAGCGACCGTGCGGGGGAACCCGTCCAGGATGTAACCGCTGGCGCAGTCGCTCTCCTGCAGACGCTCCTTCACGATGTTGATGACCACCTCATCGGGTACCAGCTGACCGGCGTCGATATAACGCTTGGCTTCCAGACCCGTCTTTGTTTCATTCTTGATTGCTTTACGCAGAATGTCGCCGGTGGAGATCTGAGGAATGCCCAGTTCACTCATCAGGCGCTGAGCGTGAGTGCCCTTGCCGGCACCCGGAGGTCCCAGAAAGATCAGATTCATTTTGACGCCTCCTTACACAATCATTGCCGCGCTCATCACGCGGCTGAATCCGCAAGATTTCCTTCTCCGGAGAACTGCTCCCCGGAGAAGGAAAATCTTTTCATCAAAGAAATCCTTTGTAGTTGCGCATGACCAGCTGGGCTTCCACGCCGCGGACGGTCTCCAGAGCCACGCTGACGGCGATCATGATGGAAGAAGCGCCGAAGGGGATGGCAATGAGGGTACGGGGGATCGCGGAAGGAATGGTGGCCAGGATCGCCAGGAAGATACCGGCGAACAGGGTCAGACGGGTGCTGGTCTTCTGCAGGAAGTTAACGGTGGCCTGTCCGGGACGGATGCCCTGGATGTGGCCGCCCTGCTGCTGCACGTTCTTGGCGATATCCTGGGGATTGAAGGTGATCGCGGTGTAGAAATACGCGAATGCGACGATCAGCAGCGCGCAGATCACGATGTAGGGCCAGGCGCCTTGAGACAGATATTCCTCACACCACTTGTAAGCAGAGCTGTTGGCACCGCCGATCAGACCGACGATGGTGGTGGGGAACGCCATGAAGGAGTAAGCGAAGATCAGAGGCAGAACGCCGACGCTCAGGACCTTCATGGGGATGTAGG
>PITV01000115.1 GCA_017577285.1 Clostridiales bacterium | reverse complement strand
ATATACACCTTGTCCACATGGTTTTTGGGGCTGATGAGCCGGTGCGCCAGCTGGCCGTCGGTCGTAAGAAGCAGCAGCCCGGTGGTATCCCTGTCCAGTCTTCCCACCGGCATGCAGCCCAGGGAGGCGTACAGAGGCGGCAGCAGATCCATGACGGTGCGCGCCTTCTTATCCTCGGCCGCCGTCAGCACCCCGGCAGGCTTGTTCATCACAAGACAGCGCTGCAGCCGGGTATCCAGCCGCGCTCCCCGCACGCATATGATGTCGCTTTCCGTCACGTTCATGCCGGCGTCCTTCACGGGCGCGCCGTTCACGGTGACAGAATGCAGCAATTTTCTGCATTCGGACCGGGTGCACACATTGAGCGCCCCCAGCATCCTGTCCAACCGCATTTCCACATCCTCCGTTTTATGTGTTCTGAGTTCTGTTCTGTACTTCTCAGACGGTCTTTTCCTCTTCAGAAGCCCGCACAGCCTTCCGCATATCCCTGTACACCCGCAGCGGGATATACAACAGCAGCAGATCGGCCGCCAGCAGGATCACCAGCCCGGCATGACCGGGCAGCAGGGGTGTTTTGGGAAGCGCCAGCACTGTCATTGCCGTAGTGCGGATGCCGGCGTTCGCCGGGATGCTGCCTGTGATATAAAAGAGCATTCCCAGCAGCGCGGGTAGGACGCTGACCAGTCCCAGCATGAAATTGACAGCCATCATCAGCAGCCGTTTTCCGCTGAAGCGGCAGGGACGCCATCCGCGGCGCAGCCCGCCGTCCCAATTCCTGTACTCGCAGCCGTTGTACAGCTGCCAGCAGATGAATCCCAGCAGCAGCACGATGCCCGCAATAACGCAGATCGCGGTGATCCCGGCTGTCCACAGCTGTGTACTGCGGGCGCCCTCCTCCGTGAACCGGGCGCCCAGATCCGGAACAAGGGTGTTGCCGGTAAAATCCATCAGGTTCAGCCAGTGCCACAGAAAGACCAGCGCCGCCGTCAGGGGCAGCATTCCGGGCAGCACCGGAAGCCGGACAGCCGGAAGCTTCAGATAGCGGCCGTAATTCATGAAAAAGTCCCGGGAGGGAGTCTTCCTTCCGCCGGCGATATTTCTCAGCCTTTGCCCCCAGCAGAACCGGGCGGGCATGACCAGCAGAAAATATGAAAGGATGAGCACGCACCAGAGGATCACCCGCGATGCCGTTTCCGCGCGGCGCAGGGTGAAATCTGTCAGCAGCAGATAAACGCTGCCGTAAAAGGGAACGCGAAGCAGCAGCTGCAGCAGGGCACGGGAAAGCAGTTCCGGAAAATGCCCCGCGCAAAGCGCCGCCGCACAGACGGCCTCCGTACGTTTCTCCTCTTTTATGCTCATACATCCTCCTCCGTGATCTCGCGCCACTCGCCGGGCACATAGTCCTCCCCGGCAACGGCCTGCTTCACCTGCTGTTCATCCATGGAAGCCGGGGCGTCAAACCGGGCCTCTCCCGCTTCCAGACTGATCTGCACATCCGCCGCTCCCATTCCTTCAAGGATATTCCGTACAGTCGTGACGCAGTGCTCGCACATCATCCCCTCGATCTTCAGACAGATCTTTCTCGTATCCGGCGCTTTTTCCCGCGCGGGACTTCCGGCTGCGGAAGATGTCTGCGGCTGAGGCGCTTTCACCGTTTCCGGCAGAGCCCTGTTTCTCTCATTTTTCTTCTCTTTTCCGAAAAAGCGCAGCCGCAGGGCATTCAGGCATACGCACACGCTGGAGCAGCTCATGGCGAGAGAGGCGATCATAGGATTCAGTGAAACCCCGATCCCTTCCAGCACGCCCGCCGCCAGAGGGATGCAGATGATGTTGTAGAAGAACGCCCAGAACAGGTTCTCACGGATATTCCGCAGCACCTGGCGTGACAGCGCCGCGGCAAAGGCGGCGTCCTTCAGGGAGGAACGCATCAGCACGATATCCGCGCTGTCAATGGCGATATCGCTTCCCGCGCCGATGGCCACGCCCACATCGGCGGTGACCAGCGCGGGCGCGTCATTGATGCCGTCTCCGATCATCATCACCCTGCCGTCCTTCTGCAGTTCACGGATGTGCTTTTCCTTTTCATCGGGCAGCACTTCACATATCCACCGGTCCACACCTGCCTCGCGGGCGATGGCTTCCGCGGCGGGGCGGCGGTCGCCGGTGAGCATCACGCACTGTTTGCCCTCCTTCTGAAGGGAAAGCACGGCATCCCGGCTGTCGGGACGCAGGGCATCCGCCGCTGTGATAACGCCGAGAGGTTCTCCGTCCCGGGCGATAAATACGGCACTCTGCTGAGGTCTGATCCGCGCCAGCAGGGCCTCAGGGAACACGATCCCCTCTTCATTCATCAGTTTCTCATTGCCGGAAAAGCACAGTTTTCCGCTGATCTCTCCGCGGATCCCGCGGCCCGGCAGTTCTTTGAGGCCGGTCACCGGCAGGGGCGAAAGATCTCCCGCCCGTTCGCATACGGCCCGGGCCAGCGGATGACTGCTGGCGTTTTCCAGAGAAAGAGCCGTCCGCAGGATGTTTTCCTCCGTTTCCCCGGCGGTCAGTATCTCATCCACCCGGGGCGAGCCGGCTGTGAGGGTGCCGGTCTTGTCCATGACCACGATCCGCGCCCTGCCGGCCGTTTCGATGGCCTCGGCGGAGCGGTACAGGATGCCGCGGTCCGCGCCTCTACCGATGCCCACGGTAACGGCAACAGGCGTTGCCAGGCCGAGGGCGCAGGGGCAGGATATGACCAGCACACAGATCGCTTTCTCAAGGGCAAAACCGGTCTCTTTTCCCGCCAGCAGCCAAACAGCCAGCGTGATCATGGCAATGCCGATCACCGCGGGGACGAATACGCCGGCGATCTTATCCGCCAGACGGGCAATGGGCGGTTTTGTGGAGGCGGCATCGGTCACCATGCGGATGATGCCGGAGAGAGCGGTATCCTCTCCCACTTTTCCGGCCCGGATCAGCACCCGGCTGTCACAGACCACCGAAGCCGCCAGCACGGTGTCGCCGGCCTGCCTGTCGATGGGCATGCTCTCACCGGTCAGGGCGCTTTCATCCACAGAGCACTGTCCCTTTATGATGATCCCGTCCACCGGGATCCGCTGTCCGGAACGCACAGCGATGATCTGACCGGGAACGATCTGAGAGAGGGGCACTTCCCTTTCTCTGTCAGGCTCATCCTCATTCTCCACCAGCATGACGGTGTCAGGTGCCAGGCGGCGCAGCTTTTCCACCGCTTCGCCGGTCTTTCCCTTTGCCCGGCTCTCCAGTGTTTTGCCCACCGTGACCAGCGTCAGGATGGTGCCCGCTCCCTCAAAATACAGCTGCGAATGGAATCGTTCCACTGTCGCGGGATCGCCCCGGCCGAGGGCGGCCGTCATCAGGAAGAGGGCGGCAATGCCGTAAATGAGGGCGGCGGCCGATCCCAGCGCCACAAGGCTGTCCATATTGGGATTCAGGTGGAAAAGCGCCTTGAACCCCCGGGCATAATAGGAACGGTTCAGAAAAACGATGGGCATCACCAGCAGAAACAGCAGCAGCGCGTGCACGGGCGCGTTCTGCGTTCCCCGGAGGAAAGCCGGAAGAGGCAGGCCCAGCATTTCCCCCATGGAAAAATACATGAGGGGGATCTGAAAGCATATGCTCAGCAGGAGCCGCAGCCGCATCTGCTTTTCGTCAGCAGACGCGCCCGCCGCGGATGCCGCGCTTTTCCCGGCATCACCGGGAAGAAAAGCCTCATAGCCGGCCTTTTTCACTTCCCTGCACAGGGCATCAGCGTCAAAGCCGCCCTCCGCCGTCAGTGTGCCGTCCATCAGGTTCACCCGCACATCCTCTATGCCGGGCACCCGCTTCGCGGCCTTCTCCACATGAGCGACACAGGCGGCGCATGTCATGCCCTTTATGATGAATTTACGCCTCATCCGCTCCACCTTCATTAACAGAGATCACTTCATCGCTGCCGGGCAGTTTATAGCCCAGCACATAGTTCAGATCCACATGCTCCGCGGAATGGAACACATTGCCGAACACGGCATTGTTCTCCCCTTCCAGCTGCTCCACCAGCCGTTTCACCCGGGCCCGGGCCCCGCCGCCGGTATCCCCCTTCGTCACCTTGCAGGCACAGCGGAGGGTCTCCAGCCCCAGCTGATCCTTCCAGGCGATGATATCCTTTTCACGCACCAGATACAGGGGGCGTATCAGCTGCATGCCCTCCCAGTTCTCTGATGTGACCTTCGGCATCATGGTCTTGTACTCACCGCCGTAGAGCAGGCTCATGAGCACCGTTTCCACCACATCATCCTGATGGTGGCCCAGGGCGATCTTGTTGCAGCCCAGCTTCTTCGCTTCCTTGTACAGATGGCCCCTCCGCATGGCGGCGCACACATGACAGGGAGACTGGTCAGTTCCCTCCACCGCTTTGAAAATGTCGGTTTCAAATATATAGGGTTCAAAGCCCAGCCGGGCGAAATTCTCCTCCATGGCACGGCGGTGTTCCGGAGAATAGCCGGGATCCATGGAAAGATATTTCACCTCGAAGGGCACATTGGAATATTTCGCCAGTTCGCGCAGACACACCGCCAGCAGCATGCTGTCCTTGCCTCCGCTGAGGCAGCATGCCACCCGGTCTCCGGGGGAAATGAGCGCGTAATCCCGCACAGCGGACAGAAAATTGCGCCAGATGGGTTTGCGGAAATCCCGCTGCACGCTGCGGCTGATCGCGGCCATGCGCAGGTATTCCTCCCTGTCTGTATCAACTGTCTGTACGGTGTCGTTTTCCATGCTGTCCCCTCCGGACACAATAATTCAGTATATTATAGCATAAAGCTCCCTGTGTGGCAAAACAAAAATGAGTTATGCCCGGGGCAGTCATGATGAGCGGACGGCTGCCGCCGGTGATTGAATTTGACAGGAACGCATGCTATAATATCCGCGGGTGATTTTTATGAAAAAGGACATTCTGGATCTGACCATCGAAAAACTGGACCACCGTCCGTCTCTTCTGCTTCACGGCTGCTGCGCGCCCTGCTCCAGCGCCGTGCTGGAAAGACTGAGCCGGTATTTTGATATTACCCTGCGCTATTACAATCCCAATATCTCCCCCGAGGCTGAGTATGACAAACGGGTGGAAGAGGTTAAGCGCCTGCTCCGGGAAATGCCTTATGAAAGCACGATAAAACTGCAGGTGGCGGAATATGACGCCGCGCCCTTTGACGAACTGGCAAAGGGGCTGGAAGACCTGCCCGAGGGCGGCGCGCGGTGCATGAAATGCTATGAAATGCGCCTCAGGGATGCTGCAGAGGCCGCCAAAGCGGGCGGTTATGAATATTTCTGCACCACCCTTTCCATCAGCCCCTACAAGAACGCGGAAAAGCTGAATGAGATCGGGGAACGGCTGGCCGCGGAGTACGGCCTGAAATACCTGACCAGCGATTTCAAAAAGCAGAACGGATACCTGCGTTCCATCCAGCTGAGCGCGCAGCTCCGCCTGTACCGCCAGCCCTACTGCGGCTGCGAGTTCAGCCGGCAGGCCTGGCTCCGGAAGGAACAGGAGAAAAAGGATCGGGAACAGCAGGAGAATAACACCTGACAGCCGTTAAAAAATTTAAAACGCCCCGCACACAGGCAGTTCGCTGCCGCCCTGTGTGCGGGGCTTGCTTGTTTTTCCGGGGTCAGCCTTTCACGGGCGCGCCCGGTGAGTTTTCATCTCATTCGGTCAGAACGGGAACGCTGTTCTGCTTCGCTCCGCCCAGGGCGATGCGCCGCACTTCGTCTTCCTTCTTCTGCTCCTTGGGCAGCTTCACGTAGACGATGCCGTTCTTGTAATCCGCGGTGATGCCGTCCTTGTCGATACCTTCCAGAGAATAGGTGCGCTCGAAGCGGGCATAGCGGCAGGGACCGCGGAAGGGTCTGTCCTCTCCGTGAGGATGGTCATGGCATTCGCAGTTGCCGCCTTCGGCCTCCTCCTTGTGCTGGGGACGCTCCACCTTGATGGTCAGCTCATCGCCCTTGACCGAAACATTGATATTCTCGGGATCGATACCGGGCAGAACAGCCTGCACCATGAAACAGTCGGGCAGCTCCTTCACATCGGGACGGGCAGCATCCATGCTGTCCATCATGTCGAAGAAGGGACGGAAGAAAGCGTTCACGGGGAAATCATTGAAACGGGGTGCATTCACAGTGTAATACATATTCGGATCCTCCTTTTTATTCCCGGCGCGCCGCTTCCGGAATCCGTTCCGGGCGTGCCGCGTGCCGCGTCTTTGTTCATTGTTTTCATCTGCTGACGGATCATGTTCCGTCATGCAGATCCTGTGCTCCATCGGGGATCGTTCTCTTTCCCTTCCGGCAAGCGTAGTATATCTCATAGGTCAAAGATGGTCAAAGTCTAATTTGGTCAAAATAGGATGTAAAACCATATATTTTCTCATTATTTCTTTAATTTTTGAGTTTTTTCTAACTTTTTTGAGTCTTTTCATTTTTTGATCTTCCGCATCCGATCCCCCCTGCTCCGCCCGGATTCAGGCGAGTGACAGGATGTTCAGAACAAACGCGGGATACAGGGAAATACAAAAAGAAAGACCGTCCGTAAAAGCGGGCAGTCCTGCTGTGATATCTCATCCGGTGACGGCTTACTTCTGCAGATAGCCGATCTTTCCGGTATAGTTGTTGGAATGGAAGTACAGCCGGTCCTCTGTTTCGCACACGCCGGTGATGTGATGGTATTCCGTATCCTCCGCCATACAGAACGCTGTGATGTTCCCCTCATCGTCAAACGCGAACACGGCGGCGGTTCCGGTGAGCGGCATCGCTCCGGGAGTGCCGGTATCCTCTATCTGACTGTACCGCAGGAACACCTTCCTCAGCAGGGTGCCTGAAAGCATCTCATCCCAGGAGGGCGTCCTCGGGGAAACCAGACCCACCCAGTATCTGCCGTCTTCACCGGCACTCAGGTTATCCGGATATCCGGGAAGGTTTGAAAGAAACAGCTCCGCGCCGTTTCCCTTGACACCGTCGCGGATGCCGGCCGGGATCCTCCACACGCTGTACTCCATGGTCTCGCATACATACAGATACCGTCCGTCATGGCTGACGGCGATCCCGTTGGCCCCGCTGAAGCCGGACGCCACCACCCGGGACTGTCCCGTGGCGGGATCATAGGCGCATACCCTGCCGTCCGATGAGTGATAATAGGATTCATACTGGAACGCCAGGTCGGCATTCCCGTACGTGACCGGGGAGAACCCGGTGGCATCGCTGAAATAAATGATGCCGTCCGGCGCCACAGCCAGCGCGTCCGGGCAGGAAAGGCGCACCCCGTCCACCTCTGTGCAAAGCACGGTCACAACGGCCTCACCGCCGGAAAGATCCGCCCTGCAG